>CAKZJK010000529.1 GCA_936942565.1 uncultured Caulobacter sp.
GCGACTGCCCTCCGCGCCCAAGGTGCTGCGGCTGGTCTCGCCGTTCGACTACGCCAACCACGCCAAGGCCTATGTCGTCACCGACGTGAACAAGGAAGACCCGCGCCAGGTCTCCGCGGCGATGCGCGAGCTGTTCCTGGCGGCCGGCGGCGGCGGGCTTGGCCTGTTCACGGCGATCCGGCGTCTGAAGGCTGTGCACGAGCGCATCGCCGCGCCCCTGGCCGACCAGGGCCTGGCGCTCTACGCCCAGCACGTCGATCCGCTGGAGGTCGGGGCGCTGGTCGACATCTTTCGGGCCGAAGAGGACGCCTGCCTGCTGGGCACCGACGCCATTCGCGACGGCGTGGACGTGCCGGGCCGCTCGTTGCGCCTGCTGGTTTTCGACCGCGTGCCGTGGCCGCGTCCCGACGTGCTGCACAAGGCTCGCCGCCAACGTTTTGGCGGCAAGGGCTATGACGACGCCGTGGCCCGGGCGCGTATCAGCCAGGCCTTCGGTCGCCTGATCAGGCGCGCCGACGATCGCGGGGTTTTCGTCATGCTGGACGCCGCCGCGCCCACGCGGCTGTTCTCTAGTCTGCCAGAGGGCGTACAGATCGAGCGCGTGGGGCTGGTCGAGGCGATCGAGGCGACCGCCGCCTTCCTGGCCAAGCGGGATCGCGACGCCCCGAACGACGATCTGGCGGCTTCCTGACGTAAAGCCGTCGAATTTCCGCAATGTGGGCGTCCTAAAAGTCGGTCATGGGGAGGGACAGTTCAGGAGCGTACCCATGACCCGACACGCAGACCCCGCGATCGACGAAGCCGCGACCCCGGCGCGCGCGCGATCCGCCCGCGCCCTGGTCCAAGCGGTCCGCTGGCGAACCGGGCTCTCGCAAGTCGATTTCGCGTCGATCTTCCACATCGATCTTAGCCTGCTGCAGGACCTCGAGCACGGCGAGGCGCGACTGGACCCGGCGCTGGCGGCCTATCTGCGGGTGATCGACCACGCGCCGGAGATCGTCCGCGCCGCCTTGGGACGCGCCTCCTAGCCGCGCCGCTCGCGACCCATCCGTTTCCCCGGCCCAGCCGTATCGGCTGGGAAGTGGAGCGGTGCATGCGGCGTTGGATCTCGTTGGGCCTGGCGATCTGGGCGATGTCGGCCGTCGGCGCGCGGGCGTTCGACTTGACCCCGAAGGCCCAGGCGGCGCTGAAGCGCGGCGAAGCCTACGCCGAGGTGACGCCCGACGCCGACGGCGTCTCCGGCCACGTGCGCGCGGTCATCGATATCGACGCGCCCATGCAGCGCGTCTGGCGCACGATGACCGACTGCGCGGCCGCCAAGGCCATGATCTCGACCTTGACCGGTTGCCGGGTCGTGGAGGGCGACCAGGCGCGCGGCTGGGACATCCGCGAGCACGTCACGCGTCGGAACCTGGTTTTTCCCAGCATGCGGATCGTGTTCCGCTCGGACTACGAGCCCTACAGCCTGATCCGCTTCCGGCTGGTCGAAGGCGACCTGAAGGTCCAGCAGGGCGAATGGCGGCTGCAGGCCCTTGATGGCGGTCGTCGCACCCGCGTGTTCTACGAGAACCGGCTGGCCGTGGACTGGCCCGTGCCGAAAGCCCTGATGCGCGAGGCGCTGCGCCGCGATACGCCGAAGGTCCTGATGAACCTTCGGCGCGTTTGCGAATAGCGCCGATCGGCGCCCTCGCGGCGTGGCCAGGCGGGCGGGGCCTAGGCCGGCAAAGCGTCCACGTATTTGATCAGCGTCGCCATGTTGGCGATGAAGTCGCCGGTCGAGATGCCGATCTTGGGGTTCGGGTCCGGATGGGGCGACGTATCGGTCTTGTCACCGACCTTGGTCTCCGAGAAGTCGCCCGGCGCGGGAGTCGGCGAGCCATCGCCCGCGTACGGGTTGCTGGTGGTGGTCAAGGGCGTCGGCCACCAGCCCTCGGCGTTCAGTTCCGCGGTCAGCTTGGCGACCTTGGCCGGATCGGCGCTGACGCCCTTGGGCGCCGAGCTGGAGAGATCGCCGCCGACGCTCAGATCCTCGACGGAGAGATCCTTGACCATGAAATACTTCGGCAGCGCGCGGCGCCCTTTGAGGGGTGAGTGCTTGCTGGCCTCTTCCGGCGGGGTGGCTTTCAACGTCTCGTAGCGGGCGCGCAGGCCAGCGACATTGATGTTCCGGAACGACGAGTAGTGTGTGACCGTGTTGTTGGGGTTCTCGTCGGTGAAGTAGCGGCCGTTGACGACGTTCGACCCCGTGCGGTGCACGAACAGAGCCTTGCCCGTCCCCACCTGGATGAAGGTCGGATAGCGCGCCTTTCCAGGGGCGACGCCGTCGGGCAGGCGAACCGAGTCCAGCCAGTCCAGGGCTTCGGGCACGCGCGCCAGATACTTCGGGTCTCCCGTCAGCTGGTAGAAGGTCATCAGCTGCGAAAGGCAGCTGGCGGTCGCGTGGGTCGCGAAGGCCTTGGGCTCATAGGTGCGCGCGCCGGCGGGCTTCAGGTCGGCCACGGTGTGCTGCAGCCCCCAGGCCGGCTGCGGCTGGGGCTGCTGGCAGGCGAGGTAGCAGTTCATGGCGCGGCGGATCGGCTCCAGCACGCTTTCGTCGCCCAGCGCCTGATAGACCATGATCAGGAACTCGACGTTCTCGCCGACGACGTCGTCATTGAAGGTGATGTAGCTGGTGTAGTCGGGATTGCCGTGATGGTGGAACTCGTCCTTCAGCGGATAGCGCTGAGGCCAGCCGCCGACCGGGTATTGGCTCTCGAGGACGAACTTCAGCGCCTTCTCGAAGGCGGCCTTGTACTTCGGGTCCTTCTTCTCGACGTACATGCGCAGCATGAACTTGCAGCACTCGGCCGTGCCTTCGTCGTCGAAGGTGGCGTTGCCGTAGTAGTGCTGGAATTCCTCAAGTCGCCAGCCGTTCTTGCCGATGGTGTCGTACCACCTCTTCAGCGAGGCCTCGCCGGCGAGGTCGCCCAGATAGTTCCAGCCGCCGGCCGGGTTCTGGATGGCGATCAGGGCGTCGGCCGCCTTGCACGCCGCGTCGTAGTAATAGGCGTCGCCGGTGGCGTGATAGGCGTCCAGGAACAGATGGCCCACCGTGCCCGTGCCGGGGGGCTGCACCCAGATCATCGTCGGGAAGGCTTCCATCTCGCCCCATCGGCGCGAGAAGTCGGGCAGGTAGCTCCAGACATAGCCGCCCTTGTAGGCGGCTTTCTCGACCATGAACCGGGTCGCCTTCTTCATCGTGTCCAGCGCCTGGGCCTTGGTCGGCGCGGCCAGCGCTCTGTGCGGGGCCAGCGCGCTGGCGGTGGCGAAGGCGGCGGCGGAAGTCGCCATGAGGCGACGGCGAGAAATCGGGCTGAGCGGCTGACGGCGAAGCCGCGTACGACGGAAGGCCATCCCTCGCGGGTCGTGCTCTCCTCCCGGCCGTCCTCGGCCCGCCGCCTTATCGTGGCGACTTTCAGATAACTTGCTACCGGTGTCATGGATTGACCATCCCTTTTTCACGCGGGTGTTTTCGCGGGCCAGCACCGCGACCGCGCGCCGCGGCCTTTTCGTCGATCCTTTAAAAAACAAGGCGTTGCTAGGCACGGGAAAGCTTTCCGAGGGGGCTGCGACAGGGCGACGCGTTGTTGCGCGGCGTCATTTGGGCGAAGACCATGCAGGTTTTGAGGCGAGATCGCGCCCGAAGCGGCGGCGATCGACGCCGTCCTGTTGGGGAACAGGACGACGCCCCTGGGTCCCTATGGACCCGGGGGCGTTTTCATATTCGCTCAGGGCGCGGGCGAGTGGTGCGACGGGGCCGTCGAACCTGGCGGGCGGCGTATCCTAGATCGACTCCCGCCCCAGGCAGACCGCCACGCAACGGCGGGCGAGGGTCTCGGTGGCGTCCAGGAACGGAACCGACAGGTCGTCGGCGGTCAGCACCAGCGGCACTTCGGTGCAGCCGGCCACCACGCTCTGGGCGCCCTTGCCGACCAGGCGGTGGGCCAGGGCGGCCATGGTCTCACGCGACGCGGGGCCCACGTCGCCGTGCTTGATGCGGTAGAGCAGGGCCATGAACTCGACCTGCTCGTGATCGTCGAGCGTGACCACTTCCAGGTCCATGTGGAAGAACCGATCGCGGTAGAGGCCTAGCGCCAGACCGGTGCCGAGCACGCCGACCGTGGACGCGCCTTGCGCCTTGGCCGCCAAGCCGGCGGTCTCCAACATGTCGATCAGCGGCAGGCCGCTGGATCGGACGTCTTCGGCGTGAGCGTGCGCGGTGTTGCAGGCGATCGCCAGCACCCGCGCCCCCGCGTCGCGCAGGCCCGCGGCCATGCTCGCCAGGACGGGGCCCGGATCGGAATCGCTCAGGTTTCGATCGGGCACCTTCGGATTGATGTCCACCAACACGCGCAGGTGATCCTGCTCGCGCTGGACCGGTGTCGCCGCCTGGAGCTTGGCCAGGAAATCGAGGGTGGCGGCGGGCCCCATGCCGCCCAGGACGCCGAGAACCTTGCTCATCCGATCGCTCCCTAAGCCAGCGCGGGCTCCAGCACGCTTTGATAGCCGAACAGGCCCTGCGCGCCGCCCGTGTGCAGGAAGACCACGCGCTCGCCCTTGAACGCGCCCTTGCCCGCTTGGTCGATCAGGCCCTTCATCGCCTTGCCCGAATAGACCGGGTCGAGCAGCAGGCCCTCGGTGCGCGCGGCCAGGGTCAGGGCGTCGATCACGCCTTGATCGACCAGGCCATAGCCTTCGCCGACATAGTCGCAGTCGGCCACGACGGCCTCGCGCTTGACCCGGCCGGTCGCGCCGATCGTCTCGGCGGTGGCGACGGCGAGGTTGAAGACGTTCTCTTCCTGCTTGGCCTTGGGCGCGCGGACGCCGAAGCCCAGGATCGGAACATCGACCGACAACGCCGCGAAGCCGGCGACGAGGCCGGCGTGCGTGCCGGCGCTGCCGGTCGCGGTGACCAGCCGGTCGATCTTGAGGTCCATCTGGTCGGCCTGGACGATCAGCTCGCGAGCGCAGTCGACATAGCCGAGCGCGCCGACCGTGTTCGAGCCGCCGCCCGGAACGACATAGGGCTTGCCCCCGCGTTGGCGTACGCTTTCGGCGGTGGCCTCCAGCTCGGCGACCATGTCGCTGCCGCCGGGAACGAAGCGGATCGCCGCGCCCATCAGCTTGTCGAGCAGGACGTTGCCGTTGCCGACATAGTCACCGGCCTTCGAACCCGTCCGCTCCTCGAGGATCACCTCGGTCTTCAGGCCAAAGCGCGCGCCGGCGGCGATGGTCTGGCGGACGTGGTTGGACTGGACCGCGCCCTGTGTGACCAGCGTGTCGGCGCCTTGAGTCAGGGCCTCGCCCAGCAGGAACTCCAGCTTGCGGGTCTTGTTGCCGCCACCCGCCAAGCCGGTGCAGTCGTCGCGCTTGACCCAGAGGTCGATCCCGAGCGCGGCGCCCAGGCGGGGCAGGGGCTCCAGCGGCGTCGGCAGATGGGCGAAGCGAGCGCGGGAAAAGCGGGCGAGATGCATGAACGATGGTCCCTCGGAATGTCGTTGTCCTGTTAGCATGCCTCGCGGCCGATGCGACGATAAGGTGCGGGCGGCCGACGCCTTTGGTGGTATGATCGAGCCTTGAGAACCGGCGCCAAAACGACCGGCTCCAAGGAGGAAGACATGACCCGGATGATCCCGTACGTCGCGCTGGGCGCGGCGGCTTTCCTGTTCGCCGGCGCGGCTGGCGCTTCGACCATCATCGTCGGCGGCGGCTCGGCCAACGAGTGTTCCGACGCCGCGCTCAACGGACGGTCGGACGACCGCGCCGTGGTGGCCTGCACCACCGCGCTGGAGCTCGAGAATCTGAACTTCCGCGACCGCGCCAAGACCTACGTGAACCGCGGCGTGCTGCAGATGCGCCAGCATCAGTTCGCGGCCGCGCGGGCCGATTTCGACCAGGCGTCGAGCATCGATCCGAACCTCGGCGAGGCCTATGTGAACCGGGGCGCGACCCTGGTCGGCGAGGCGCGCTACCAGGAAGGCGTGGCCCAGATCGACAAGGGCCTGTCGATGGGCGTCAAGGATCCCGAGCGCGCCTTGTACAACCGCGCCCTGGCGCACGAGGGCCTGGGAGATTTGCGCGCGGCCTATCTCGACTACGCCAAGGCGGCGGAGCTTAATCCCGAATGGGCGGCGCCGAAGACCGAGCTCGCGCGTTTCACCGTCAAACGGCCCTGATCTCGCCTGACCGGCGCGGCGGGCCGTTCCAACACAGGAGCGGCGCGTCGCGTGCGGAAGGCCCTTTGCATATCGGTTTGCCTCGCGGCCCTGGGCGGCGCCGCCGACGCCCAGACCCTGCGCGATATTCAGGCCCGCAACGCCGCCGCCCAAGCGTTGGAAGACGCGCGGCGCGACCTGCTGGCCAGCCAGATAGACGCCTCCAACGCCCAGGAGCGCGCCAGGACCGAGAGCCTGTTGCGAGGGCTCGAGCAGCAGCGGGGCAGCTCCACGTTCAACGCGCCATCGATCGTGGTTCCGCCGGCGCGGCCCGTGGATGACCCCACGCGACGCGAGGCCGACCGCGCCAGCGCCATGAGCCGCATGGACCAGCTGACCCAGGACGCCCTGGCCCAAAGCAACGCCCGCATGCGCGCCATTCGGCCGGCGAGCGAACCGAAACGCTGATCTGCAGAAAGGGAAGAGGGGCTCATGGAGTGGGAAGGGGGCCGTCGGTCCGGCAACATCGAGGATCGGCGCGGCTTGGGCCCCGTCGGCATAGCCGGGGGCGGCATCGGCGCGGTGGTGCTGGCCGCGATCGGCTATTTCGTGTTCGGCATCGATCCGCGGACGACGATGGACGTGGCGCAAGGTCTCCAACAGCCCGCTCAGCAGGAGGGCGCGCGTGGCGAGGTCTCGGACCGGGAAGGGCAGTTCATCGATGTGATCGAGACCTCGAACCGCGAGGTCTGGACGCCGATCTTTCAGCGAGAAGGCGTCCAGTACCGGCCGCCCGAGGCCATTGTCCTCTACAAGGAGGCCACCGGCACCGGATGCGGCACGGGGCAGTCGGCCATGGGGCCGTTCTATTGCCCCGCGGACCAGAAGGTTTATCTGGACCTGTCCTTCTGGCGGGAGCTGGAAGGCCGCTTCGGCGCCAAGGGCGAGTTCGCGCGGGCCTATGTCGTCAGTCACGAGATCGGCCACCACGTCCAGCATCTGCTCGGCGCGGACCAGCAGGCCCGGCGCCTGGGCGCGCGCGGCGAGGAAAGCGGCTCGGTGCGGCTGGAGCTGCAGGCCGACTGCTACGCCGGCGTCTGGGCCACGCTGTCGCGCACGCCGGCGAGGCCTCGGGCGGGCGGATCGTCATCAATCGCTCGGACATCCAGGACGGCCTCGGCGCGGCCGCCGCCGTCGGCGACGACACGCTGCAAAGGCAAACGCGGGGCGAGGTCATCCCCGACAGCTTCACCCATGGATCGAGCGCCCAGCGCATGCGGTGGTTCAGCCGCGGCTACGACCAGGGGGACCCGTCGGCCTGCGACACCTTCTCGGCCGCGAGCCTTTGATCTCTGTCAACGCGCGATCCTCGCGCAAGCAGGAGAATTCGGCCATGTCCATGACCTTCAACGGCGAAGACCGCGTTCTGCTCGACCGCTACATCGAGAGCGTCCTGCTGCGGTTCAACGACGGCCGCTACGACCTTCAAGAGGCGACCCGCGCCCTGGCCGAGAGCTTCGTCCAGGTAGGACGAGGCCAGCCCGAGGTGCTGATGCACATGCGCGGCGTTGTCGAGGCCGGCGACGACGCCTGACCGGTATCAGCGCTTGACCTGCGCGCCGGCGCGCCTAGTTTCGGATCCTTGTTCACCGGGGGGCCGCGCGCGCGGCTGAGATTGGGCTTTGGCCCTGACCCGTAGAACCTGATCCGGGTCATGCCGGCGAAGGGAGGGAACGCGGACGCGGTCTAGCTTTGCGTCCGTCAGACCGACTCAAGCACGACACGTCCGGGTCTCCTTGAAGCTTGAGGAGCGCCCGAAATGAACATCCAGACGACCATCAAGGCCGTGGCCGAGACGATCTCGACCGGTCCGATCCCCGGTTCGCGCAAGGTCTACCAGGCCGGCGAGCTGTTTCCCGACCTGCGCGTGCCGTTCCGCGAGGTGGCGGTCCACCCCTCGGCCAACGAGCCGCCGGTGACGGTCTACGACCCGTCCGGCCCCTATACCGATCCCACGGTCGCCATCGATATCGAAAAGGGCCTGCCGCGCTCGCGCGAGGCCATGGTCGTGGCGCGCGGCGATGTCGAGATCGTCACCGATCCTCGCCAGGTGAAACCCGAGGACAACGGCTTCGCCCAGGGCAAGCATCTGGCTCCGGAATTCCCCGACGCCGAGCGCAAGATCTACCGCGCCAAGCCGGGCAAGCTCGTCACCCAGCTGGAATACGCCCGCGCCGGGATCATCACCGCCGAGATGGAATATGTCGCCATCCGCGAGAACCTGCGCCGTGAGCAGAACGCCCCGTGCGTGCGCGACGGCGACGATTTCGGCGCCTCGATTCCCGACTTCGTGACGCCCGAGTTCGTGCGCCAGGAAGTGGCTCGCGGCCGCGCCATCATCCCGGCCAACATCAACCACGGCGAGCTGGAGCCGATGGCGATCGGCCGCAACTTCCTGGTCAAGATCAACGCCAACATCGGCAACTCGGCGGTGCTCTCCACCGTCGCCGACGAGGTCGACAAGCTGGTCTGGGCCACGCGCTGGGGCGCCGACACGGTCATGGACCTGTCGACCGGCCGCAACATCCACAACATCCGCGACTGGATCATCCGCAACAGCAGCGTGCCGATCGGCACGGTGCCGATCTACCAGGCGCTGGAGAAGGTCAACGGCGTGGCCGAGGACCTGAACTGGGAGGTCTTCCGTGACACCCTGATCGAGCAGTGCGAGCAGGGCGTCGACTACTTCACGATCCACGCCGGCGTGCGCCTGCCGTTCGTGCCGCTGACCGCCAAGCGCGTCACCGGCATCGTCTCGCGCGGCGGCTCGATCATGGCCAAGTGGTGCCTGGCGCACCACAAGGAGAACTTCCTTTACGAGCGGTTCGAAGACATCTGCGAGATCATGCGCGCCTACGACGTGTCGTTCTCGCTGGGCGATGGTCTGCGTCCGGGCTCGACCGCCGACGCCAATGACGAGGCCCAGTTCGCCGAGCTGCGCACCTTGGGCGAGCTGACCAAGGTCGCCTGGAAGCACGGCGTGCAGGTGATGATCGAAGGCCCGGGCCACGTGGCCATGCACAAGATCAAGGCCAACATGGACGAGCAGCTGAAGCACTGCCACGAGGCCCCTTTCTACACCCTCGGCCCGTTGACCACCGATATCGCGCCTGGCTACGACCACATCACCTCGGCCATCGGCGCGGCGATGATCGGTTGGTTCGGCACGGCGATGCTCTGCTACGTCACGCCCAAGGAGCACCTGGGCCTCCCGGACCGCGACGACGTGAAGACCGGCGTCATCACCTACAAGCTGGCCGCCCACGCCGCCGACCTCGCCAAGGGCCACCCTGGCGCGGCGATGTGGGACGACGCCATCAGCCGCGCGCGGTTCGAGTTCCGCTGGGAGGACCAGTTCAACCTGGCCCTCGATCCGGAGACGGCCCGCAAGTTCCACGACGAGACCCTGCCCAAGGAGGCGCACAAGACCGCGCACTTCTGCTCGATGTGCGGTCCCAAGTTCTGCTCGATGAAGATCAGCCAGGAGGTCCGCGACTTCGCGGCCGGCAAGGCGCCCAACAGCGCCGAACTGGGCATGGCCGAGATGAGCGAGAAGTTCCGCGAGCAGGGCTCGGAGATCTATCTGAAGACCGAGTAGCGCCTCGCATCGCGCTGATTTCACTGGCGCGGCGGCGGAGAGCCCTTCACCGTCGCGCCATGAAAGCCTTGAGTCTCGCGGCCGTCGCCGCCGTTGTCTCGTTCGCCGCCCCAGCCTTCGCCGAAAGTCCCTTCTGGCCGGTCCAGGCCAAGGGCATGGTCGCGTCCGAGCTGCGGGCCGTCTGGAAGTCACGCGGCTATGGTTGGATCGTCGAGTTCGGCCCCGACGGCGGCAAGCTGTTCCAGACGGCCGGCGGGGCCTGCTACGCCGATCCGCGTCGCGAGCCCGATCCGGACGGGGTCATGAACGTCTGGCGCGCGGAGGGGCAGGGGACAATCACGCTGGCCAGCGATCCCGCCGGCACGCGCTACCTGTTCGACCGCCTTTCCAGTCTTCCCGCCGCCTGCGCCGCCACGGCGCCCTGGACGCCGGATCGTGTCGCGGCCTTCGTCGCAGACACCTTCGCCGAGGTCTATCCGAACTCGGCGGAGCGCGGCCTGGACTGGTCCGCCCGCAAAGCCGCGGCCCTGGCCAAGTTGAGTCCGCAAGCCACCGACGGCCAGCTCTGGACGGCTCTTTCGGACATGCTGGCGGATGTCGACGACCCCCATGTCGAACTGCACGGCGTTGTCGGCGGCGACAGGCGCGACCTGGAGCCCGGCGTCTCGCCGACCCTGGCGCGTGTCCAGGCCGCAGCCCCCGACGGGAGCGAGAAGGCGTGGCTGCAGGCCTATCGCGAGGGCATCCTCACCCAGGTCCTGGCGGGCAAGGGGCGGCAGGCGGCCAACAACCGGATCTTCTGGGGCCGCGCCGACGACATCGGCTACCTGAATGTCGTGACCATGGGCGCCTTCGCGCGCAACGCCGCGCCCGACGATCCGCGTCCGCTCGAGGCGGTGCTGGACGAGGCCTTGACCGCCTTCGCCGGCGCTAGGGCCGTGGTGGTGGATGTCAGCAACAACCGGGGCGGCTACGACACCATTAGCCGCGCGATCGCCAGCCGCTTCACCGACCGCCCCCTCGCGGCCTATGCCAAGGTCGGGGTCGGCGCAAAGGCCGCGCCGCGGGTCGTGACGGTCGAACCGGCGCCGGGCGCGCGGTTCACCGGGCCGGTCTATCTGGTCACCAGCGACATCACGGTCAGCGCCGGCGAGACCTTCGGCCTGATGATGAAGGCGCTGCCCAACGTGAAGCAGGTCGGCGGCGTGACCCACGGCGCCTACTCGGATCAGCTCCCCAAGCCCTTGCCGAACGGCTGGGCGTTCGCCCTTCCGGCCGAGCTCTACAAGACGCCCGATGGCAAGGACCTGGAGGGCAGGGGCCTGGTCCCCGACATGCCGATGGCGATCTTCCCGCCGGAAGATCTTTCCGGAGGTCACGCCAAGGCGATCGAAACCCTCATGGCCGAGATTCGGCGAGGCGCGCGCTGAGCC
>CAKZJK010000530.1 GCA_936942565.1 uncultured Caulobacter sp.
GTCGATGCGCCACGTCACCGGCCTGCCGATCAAGTTCCTCGGCGCCGGCGAGAAGATCGACCAGCTGGACGTGTTCGACGCCCGGCGCGTCGCCGGCCGGATCCTGGGCCAGGGCGACGTCGTGGCGCTGGTCGAGAAGGCCGCGGCCGACCTCGACCAAGCCGAGGCCGAGCGCATGGCCAAGAAGCTGGCCAAGGGCAAGTTCGACCTCGACGACCTGGCGGCTCAGCTGCGCCAGATGCAGAAGCTGGGCGGCATGGAAGGCATCATGGGCCTCCTGCCGGGCGTCCAGAAGGTCAAGAAGCAGATCGCCGAGAGCGGCGTCGACGACAGCATCTTCCGTCGCCAGCAGGCGATCATCGGTTCGATGACCAAGGAAGAGCGCAAGAAGCCCGACATCCTGGCCGCTTCGCGCAAGCGCCGCATCGCCGCCGGTTCGGGCGTCGATGTCGCCGAGGTCAATCGCCTGCTCAAGCAGCACCGCCAGATGGCCGACATGTTCAAGGCCATGTCCAAGGACGGCGGCAAGGGCCTGGCCCGCATGGCCCAGATGATGGGCGGCGGCGACATGGCCCGTCTCAAGAATTTGGGCGGGGGAAAGATGCCCCAGCCCGATCCCAACGCAGCGGGGGGCCAAGGCCTCTCGGGGCTGCCCGGTCTGCCGGGCCTCGGGACTGGCGGCGACGCCAAGCCCAACCCTCTCTCCGGCCTGGGCCTGCCCGGCTTCAACCCGTTCAAGAAATAGAACTTTAGACCAAGGACTACCGAAATGCTGAAGATCCGTCTCGCCCGTGGCGGCGCCAAGAAGCGTCCGTACTACTCGATCGTCGTCGCTGACAGCCACTCGCCGCGCGATGGCCGTTTCATCGAGAAGGTCGGCACCTACAACCCGCTCCTCAAGAAGGACGACGCCAACCGCGTCACCCTGAAGGTCGAGTCGATCCAAGAGTGGCTCAAGAAGGGCGCCCAGCCGACCGACCGCGTCGCGCGCTTCCTGGCCGCCCAAGGCCTGACCACCTGGACCGCCGGCAACAACCCGCAGAAGGGCGCCCCGGGCAAGAAGGCTCAAGAGCGTTCGGCCGAGCGCGCCCAGCGCGAGGAAGACCGTAAGCAAGCCGAGGCCGACGCCAAGGTCGCCGCCGCCGAAGCCGCTGAAGCCGCCAAGGCCGCCGCCGCTGAAGCCGCCGCCGCCGCGGCTGCTGCTCCGGCCGTGGAAGAAGCTCCGGCTGAAGAGGCTCCGGCCGCTGAAGCCGAAGCTCCGGCCGCCGAAGAAACCACCGAAGGCTAAGGGTTCCAGCGCCGCCGTTTCTTTCGAGACGGCGGCGCGACTCTGTCTACGCGATGGCCGTCTCTCCCGATGATCCGCTGATCCTGGTCGGCCGCGTGGCCGGCGGCTTCGGCGTGCGCGGCGAGGTGCGGATCTCGACCTATACCGAAGACCCGATGAGCATCGCGGCCTTCAAGGCGCTGAAGCGCCAGGACGGTTCGCCCGCCCTGACCATCGCCTCGGCCCGCAAGACCAAGGACGGCGTCGTCTGCCGCTGTCCGGGTGTCGAGACCAAGGAAGCCGCCGACGCGCTGCGCGGCCTTCGTCTCTACGTTCCGCGCTCGGCGCTGCCCGAGCCCGATGAGGACGAGTTCTACCTGACCGACCTGGTCGGTCTCACCGTCCGCCATATCCAGACCAACGTGCTGTTGGGCCGTGTGAAGAGCGTCCAGAATTTCGGCGCCGGCGACATCCTGGAGATCACGCCGGACCTCGGTGGCCCGACCTGGTACCTGCCCTTCACGCGAGCGGCTGTCCCCGAGGTCAAGATCGGTGAAGGTCTGATCCTGGCCGACCCGCCGGCTCTGGTCGGCGAGCACGAGGGCCCCTCGGAAGACGAAGAGCTCGGCGACCGGGACTAACGGGCGGCCCCTTAGGAGACCCAGCGATGTCGGACGGAAAATGGCGGGTCACCGCCTCGCGCCACATTCACAAGGACCGCTGGATCAGCCTCCGCGCCGACGACTGCGTGACCGACGAGGGCGCGGTGATCGCCCCCTACTACGTTCTGGAATATCCCGACTGGGTCGAGGTCGTCGCGCTGGACGCCGACAACAACGTCCTGCTGGTCAAGCAGTACCGCCACGCCCTAGGCGATATCTCCGTGGAGCTGCCGGCCGGCGGCATGGATCCCGGCGAGACCGATCCCGTCGAGGCGGCTCGGCGCGAACTGCTGGAAGAGGCTGGCTGCGCGGGGACCTTGACCCTGGTCGGCGAGACTCGGCCCAACGCCGGCACCCACACCAACCGCACGCACATCATCCTGGCCCGCGACGTCGTGAAGGTCGCCGAGCCCCAGGACGAACCCAGCGAGCGGATCGAGAGCGTATGGGTCTCTCTCGACGAGGCGATCCGCATGGCGCTGGCCGGCGAGATCACCGTGGGCATGCAGGCCGCCTCGCTGTTGCGCGGCCTGGCCGCCGCCGGCGTGGCGAAGATCGAGCCCGTCTAAGGCCTACTTCCGCACCCGCATCAGGCACTCCTGGGCCACCGAGGCCAGAAGCTTGCCGTCGCGGCTGAACATCTGGCCGCGCACCAGGCCGCGCCCTTGCGAGGCGCTGGGGCTGTCCTGGGCGAACAGGGTCCAGTCGTTGAAGTCGAACGGATGGTGGAACCACATGGCGTGGTCCAGGCTGGCGCCTTGCAGGCCCGGCGTCGTCCAGATCAGGCCGTGCGGGCGCAGGGCGCTCTCCATGAACGCCATGTCCGAGGCGTAGGCGAGGGCCGCCTGCTGCATCTTGATATCGTCGCCCAGCGGCGCCTTGGCCCGCATCCAGACGTTCTTGGTCCCCGACTTCTGGACCGGGGAGACCGGGTTCTGGGGATCCTCCCAGCGCACGTCCACGGGGCGCGGCTTCTTGGCGTGGGCCAGCATCTTGGGATGGATCTGATCGCCCAGGCTTTCGAGGAACTCGACCTCGGTCATCAGGGTCTCGGGGTCGGGCGCGTTCGGCATCTCCGACTGGTGCTCGAAGCCCTCTTCCGGCGTCTGGAACGAGGCGGCCAGGTTGAAGATCTGCTCACCATGCTGGATGGCGGCGACCCGGCGTGTCGTGAAGGTGCCGCCGTCGCGAGCGCGCTCCACGTCGTAGAGAACCGGGGCGTTCACATCGCCCGGGCGGATGAAATAGGCGTGCAGCGAATGGCAGACCCGTTCGGGCACCGTGCGGTAGGCGGCCAGCAGGGCCTGGGCGATCACCAGGCCGCCAAAGATGCGCGGAAAGCCGTCGTTGGGGCTGACGCCCCGGAACAGGTTCACCTCGATCGGTTCGAGGTCGAGGATGTCGGCGAGGGTCTCGGTCGTCTGCATGGCGCAGTGCGATAGGCGCAGCGGCGCCCGGCCGCAAGTCGTCTCCTTGCGTCAGGCCATCGCGGCGCCCATCGTCAGGTGATGTCCCGCTCGCCACCGATCGTCCACCACCCCGCCTTCCGCGCCGAGATGCCGGCGGGACATCGCTTCCCGATGGACAAGTTCTCGCGCCTGGCCAGCGTGCTGGAAGCCGAGGACGTTCCTGGTCCGGACGGGTTCGCGCGGCCGGAGTTCGCCGATGTCGAAACCCTGCGCCTGGCTCACACCGAGGACTACGTCCGAGGCGTGATCGAGCTGTCCCTTCCGCCCGACGTCGTGCGCCGGATCGGCATGCCAAACACCGAGAGCGTCGCCACGCGGGCCCGGGCCGCGACCGGCGGTACGCTGCTGGCCGCGCGGTTGGCTCTGGAGCACGGGATCGCCTGCAATACGGCTGGCGGCAGCCACCACGCCTCTGCCGAGAGCGGGGCGGGTTTCTGCGTGTTCAACGATGTGGCGGTGGCGGCGCGGCGGCTGCAAGCGGAAGGTCGGGTCAGCCAGGTGCTGGTCGTCGACCTCGATGTCCACCAAGGCGACGGCACGGCGCGGATCTTCGAGGAAGATCCCAGCGTCTTCACGTTCTCGATGCACGCCGAGAAGAATTTTCCGCATCGCAAGGCGACGAGCGACCTCGATATCGAGCTGGCCGATGGCACGGACGACGAGGCCTATCTGGGGAAGCTCGGGGAGATCCTGCCGGCGCTGCTTTCCAGCGTCCGGCCGGACATCGTCTTCTTCAACGCGGGGGTCGATCCCCACGCCGACGACAAGCTAGGCCGCCTGTCGCTGACCGACGAGGGTCTGGGGCGACGAGAGGCCCATGTCCTGGGCGCTTGTCTTGCTCTTGAGATCCCCGTGGTCGGGGTCATCGGTGGCGGCTACGACGCGGATATCGATCGTCTGGCGGCCCGCCACGCCATCCTGCATCGGACGGCCAAGTCTTTGTATTCTCTTTAGTCTTAGGTCGCCATCTCCGTCGGGACGGCGCTCCGAAAAAGCGGCCCGACGGAGGCTACGCGGCGATCACTTACAGGCTCTGGGCGAGCGAGCCGGCGATGATGACGAGCGGCAGAGCCGCGAGAATGAGCGAAGCGAGGCCCGACACGGCGGTGGTCTTGATGGTCATGGTCTTGATCCCTTTTTTCTCCGGCCGCCCCGTTGGCGTCCGGTGATCAGGGATATAGGCCCGGGCCTTGGTTACTGCACGTTACCTTTGCTTCATTACGCCGATTTTAAGGAGGTTATCGCGGTCAATTCACATTACGAGGGTGTAATTTTACGTGATCGGCACGCATTAGAACAAAATTTCACCGAGTCCCAGTCTTTCGCCCATTTCTTTCGCCAGGCGAAGGGCCGGCCGCAGGTCGCGCAGAGCTTGGACGGCAGATCGCCTTTGGCGACGGCCTTTCCGCCCTTGCGCGACGGCTTCACGTACCTTCCTCGCTGGGCGCGACTAGGAACAGTCCGCGAAGGGTGGCGATCGGGGCCGAGCGGGTTTCCTGCCAGGCCTCGACATGGACGTTGGCGATGCGGCGACCCAGCTTCTTGATGCTGGCGCGGGCGTAGGTGGTCAGTGGCCGACCCGAGCGCAGGTACTCGATCGAGACGTCGATGGTGCGGGGTTGGCGCGTCATCGGCGCGGCGACGGAGAGCTGCGCTAGCGCCGTCATCTCCATGAAGGCGCCCAAGACGCCGCCGTGGATGGCCGGCAGCATCGGATTGCCGACGATGTGGTGGGCGAACGGCAGGATCGCGGTCATCTCGTCTCCGGCCAGCTCGGCGCGCACGCCCAGGAAGCGAGCGTAGGGAATAGAGTCCAGCATCGAGACCAGGCGGCTGTCGGCGTCGCTCATTGGTCGGCTCCCCCCGTCGGGGCGCGGGTGGCGCGCGAAGGCTTGAGATTGGCGCCCGGCTTCTTGCCGGCGCTGGAGTCGAGCATGAAGGTCGCCTGGGCCGTAGCCACGGGATCCTCCGGATCGCGGTCGTAGGCGACGGCGCGAACGAAGGCGACCGAGCGGGTCAACTTGTAGCAGTGGGCGCGGGCCAGGATGTCCAGGCCAGGCTCGGCCGGCCGCATGTAGTCGATGCGCAGGTCCAGGGTCGCGATCGAGGTCCAGGCCTCCAACGCCGCGTGCACCGCCTGGCCGCTGGCGTGGTCCAGCAGGGTCGTCACCACGCCGCCGGCGATCACGCCGGTCTCGGGATCGCCGACGATCTCCGGACGGTAGGGAACCTTCAGCAAGGCCGTGGCGTCGCCGATCTCCAAGGTGGAGAAGCCCAGGGCGCGGGCCTGCGGACTGCCCTCGTTCATCGCCGTGGCGATCAGGCGGCTTTGTTCGTTGTCGCTCATGCCGGCTCCTTCAACAGGGATAGGCTTAGCCTCTTAAGCGTTGTCATATCCAGCCGTGATCAAGCCCGAAGATCTTCTCTGTCCCCGGCCCGGCGGTCTCTACTGCCCGCCAGGGGACTTCTACATCGACCCGGTCCGTCCCGTGGACCGGGCGGTGATCACGCACGGCCACGCCGATCACGCTCGCGCCGGTCATGGTGTCGTCGTCGCCACGCCCGAGACCCTGGCGATCATGGCCGCCCGCTATGGAGAGGACTTCGCGGGTCGGCGCGAGCCAGTGGCCTACGGACATACCTACGCCCGCGACGGCGTCGAAGTGACTCTGGTCCCCGCCGGCCACGTGCTGGGCTCGGCCCAGGCCGTCGTGCGCTGGAAGGGCCTGACCATGGTCGTTTCGGGTGACTACAAGCGCCGTCGAGACCCGACCTGCGCGGCCTTCGAGCCCGTGCCTTGCGACGTCTTCATCACCGAGGCGACCTTCGGCCTGCCGGTGTTCCGCCATCCCGATGACGCGGGCGAGATCCGTAGCCTGCTGGCCTCGGTAGAGCAGTTTCCCGAGCGCTGCCACCTTGTCGGCGCCTATGCGCTCGGCAAGGCTCAGCGGGTGATCCGACTGTTGCGCGAGGGAGGCTGGGACAAGACGATCTTTGTCCATGGGGCCTTGGAGCGGCTAAACGCGCTCTACGAAGCGCACGGCGTCGACCTCGGCCCGCTGGCGCCCGCGACCGCGTCGGGACCCAAGGAGGCCTTCGCGGGCCAGATCGTCATCGCGCCGCCCAGCGCCGTGGCCGATCGCTGGTCGCGTCGCTTCCCCGATCCCGTGGACTGCTTCGCCTCGGGCTGGATGCGCGTGCGCGCCAGGGCTCGCCAGCGCGGCGTAGAACTGCCGCTGATCCTCTCGGACCATGCCGACTGGGATGAGTTGACGGGCACGCTGGCGGAGCTTCGCCCCGGCGAGGTGTGGATCACCCACGGACGCGAGGAGGCGCTGGAGCGGTGGTGCGAGCTGGAAGGCCTGCCGGCGCGAGCTCTGCGGCTGGTCGGCTACGACGAGGAGGAGGGTGAGTAGCCTTCTGGGATGGGGCCGACGTACCGCGCCCTAGGCCGGATCAGGCGGCCGCTTTGTAGTTGCTCGATGGCGTGAGCGGTCCAGCCGGCGCTTCTCGCCGTCGCGAACAGGATGAACGGGGCGTCGGCCGGCAGCTTCAAGGCCCGGGCCAAGCTGACAAGAGCGAAGTCGATATTGGGCGCGAGGCCCGTGGCCGCCTCGGTCGCGGCGAGCAGCTCCGCGAGCCCGGGCGGAAGATCAAAGGCCGTCAGCAACGCGGCGGCGCGGGGATCGCCGTCCGGATAGAGCGGATGGTCGAAGCCCGGCATGGACGCGCCTCGCGACAGGCGATCGGACACCGCCTGGGATGGATCACGTCGCTCGGCCTCCTCGACGAACGCCTCGACTCGCGCCGCCATGCCGCCGTGCAGAGGCCCGGAGAGCGCCGACAGGCCCGCCAGGCACGCCGCCGACAGCGAGGCGCCAGTCGAGGCGGCCACGCGCGCCGCGAAGGTCGAGGCGTTCAGCTCGTGATCGGCGAGAAGGACCAGGGTGCGCCGGAGAAGATCCGCGCCGCCGGCGTCCAGGCCCCAGGCGGTGGCGAATCGGACATGGGCTGGGCCTTCGCCCGCTTGCCCGGTCGCGGCGTCGACGATCGCTTCCAGCAGATCGGCCGCTTCCATAGCCAGGGCCAGGGGCGCGCGGCCTCGCGCTGGAGGCTCGCGCCCGGCTCTCGAGGCCAGCGTCATGAAAAGTCGCTGGCGCGCGGTGTCGCCGAGCAGCGGCTCCGCCTGTCGAGAAGCCTTCAAGGCGATGCCGTGTCCCCTGCGCAGCAGGCGGGCGACGTTCTCCAGCGTCAGCCCCTGCTCGGCGAGCTGGACGGCGTCGCGACCGCGATACCAGAGACGCCCTCCGGCCACCGTCGTGATCGCCGACGGCAGGACCGGTTCGCCCCAGGCGATCGCCTCGGCGGCGACGTCGGCGGCGCGCCGGCCCCGCGCCTTCTTCTGGGCCAGAGCGGCGACATCCGAAGCCCGATACAGACTGCGGCGGGGGTCCTTGGGGTGGGCGGTCGCCTCGATCCGTCCTCGGCTGACATAGGCGTAAAGGGTCTGCGGCCGGATGCCGAGCCGTTCAAGAACCTGATCCGCGTCCATCCAGTCCGCCATATAGATTGATTATATTGATCAAGATTGACGATCAAGCGGGGCGAGCGCTCCTTCGCGCCGAAAGGAGACCGCATATGTCCGATGGTCTTGAGGGCGTTATCGCCGCCCGCACTGTTCTTTCCGATGTCGATGGCGCTCGTGGCCGCCTGGTGATCCGGGGTTACGCCGTCGAGGACCTCTCGGGGCGCGCGCGCTATGAGGACGCCGCCCACCTGCTGTTCGACGGCTTCTTCGAGGACGCGCCCAACGATTTGGCGACGGCGCTCGGTACGGCGCGGGTTCGCGCCTTCGCGGAGGTCGCCGCCTTGGACGAGGGTCTCGCGCGCCGCGATCCGGTCGAAGCCATGCGCGCCCTGCTGGCTCGCCTCCCCGACGGCGACGATCTGGCCACCGCCTTGCTGCTGATCGCCGCGCCCGCCGTCTTCACGCCAGCGGTGCTGCGCGTCGCGGCCGGGCAGAGCGCGATCGCCCCCGACCCGTCCCTTTCGCACGCGGCCGACATCCTGAGGATGACGCGAGGCGCGCCGGCGTCGGATGCCGAGGCCGCCGCGCTGGACGCCTATTTGGTCACGGTCTGCGACCATGGCCTGAACGCCTCGACCTTCGCCGCCCGTGTGGTCGCCTCGACCCGCGCCGGCCTGACCTCGGCGGTGCTGGCGGGCCTTTCAGCATTGAAAGGGCCCTTGCACGGCGGCGCGCCGGGACCGGTGATCGAGATGCTCGACGCGATCGGAACGCCGGCCAATGCTCGTCCCTGGCTGGAGAAGGCCCTGGCGCGTGGCGACCGGCTGATGGGCTTTGGCCACCGCATCTACCGCGTCCGGGACCCGCGCGCGGACGCTCTGAAGGCGGCCGCGCGCAAGCTCGCCTCGGCCTCAAGCGCGCTACCTGGGCGTCTGGCCTTCGCCGAGGCCGTGGAGCAGGCGGCGCTGGAAATCCTGCGCGAGCACAAGCCGGACCGGCCACTAGACACCAATGTCGAGTTCTATACCGCGCTGTTGTTGGAGGCCCTGGGCCTGCCGCCGTCGAGCTTTACCTGCGTGTTCGCCATGGGCCGCGTCGCCGGCTGGATCGCCCACGCCCGCGAGCAGCTGGCCGGTGGACGCCTGATCCGGCCACAGTCGGTCTATGTCGGGCCTGAGCCCCGGATCGCCGCCTGAGGCGTCGCGAGTCGTTCGCGCTGGGGCTTGGCTGGCCGCCTTGCTAAAAGGCGGCCATGTCCCCGACCGCCAACTCCCCCGAAGTCCGCGCCGCCACCCGCCGGGTCGCCCTGCTGTCGGTGGCGACGGCGTCGATCCTGATCGTGGTCAAGGCCATCGCCTGGGTCGCTAGCGGCTCGGTGGCGATCCTGGCCTCGCTGTCCGACTCCGCGCTGGATCTCGTGGCCTCGCTGATCACCGTCTACGCCGTGCGCTACGCCGCGGAGCCGCCCGACGCCGAACACCGCTTCGGCCACGGCAAGGCCGAGGCCTTCTCCAGCCTCATGCAGGGCGGTCTGGTCTTCGCCTCCGGAGCGCTGATCGGGCGCGAGGCGATCAACGCTCTCCTGCACCCGCGTCCGGTGGAGCATGGCCTCGCCGGCGTTCTGGTGATGCTGATCTCGATCGGTCTGACCTTCGCCCTGATCACCGCTCAGACCCGCGTCGTGAAGGCCAGCGGTTCGATCGCGATCTCGGGTGACCGCGCCCACTACGCGGCCGACCTCGCTTCGAACCTCGTCGCCCTGGTCGGCGTCGGCGCGGCCGCGTGGCTGGGCCTTCCGTGGCTGGACGCGGCCGCCGGCCTGCTGGTGGCGCTGTGGCTGATCTGGGGCGCGATCGGCGTCTTCCGCGAGGCCTCGGGCCAGCTGATGGATAAGGAGCTGCCGGAGGAGGAGCGGACCCGGATCGTTCAGCTAGCGACCGTCGATCCGCGCGTGCTGGGCGTTCACCAACTGCGCACCCGCGCCTCGGGACCCTACGTCCACATGCAGATGCACGCCGATCTGGCGGCCGATATCTCGCTGGCCGAGGCCCATACCATCATGGTCGCCGCCGAAAACCGCCTGCTAGAGGCTTTCCCCTCCGCCGACATCATCATCCATCCCGACCCGCGAGGCTTGGCCGAGAAGCACGGCGGCGTCTTCGCCGAGAGCGTCGAGGGTTGAGTTTTCGGGGCGGAGCGGTACGGAACTCCGCATGAACCACACCCTCGCCCACCTGCCCCGCGCCTTCGCCGGCAAGACCGTGCTGGTCCTTGGCGACGTGATGCTGGACCGTTTCGTCTACGGCGCGGTCGATCGCATCTCGCCCGAGGCGCCGGTGCCTGTGATCGCGGTCGAGAAGGAGACCGCCATGCTAGGCGGGGCGGGCAACGTCGCCCGCAATGTCGCCGCGCTTGGCGCCAAGGCGGTTCTGGTTGGCTTGGTCGGCCAGGACGACGCCGGCGCCGCCTTGCGGGACATGATCGACGCCGAGGCGGGCCTTGAGGCCGAACTGATCGCGGAAGCCCGGCGTCGCACCACCGAAAAGGTCCGCTACATCTCCGGCTCCCACCAGATGCTGCGCGTCGACCGCGAGGACCGCGCGCCGGGCGACGAAGCGGCGCTGCTAGCGGCCTTCGAGGCTCGACTGGCGGCCGCCGACGTCGTGGTGCTGTCGGACTACGCCAAGGGCGTGCTGACCGACGCGGTGACGCGAGAGGCGATCGCGGCCGCCCGCGCCGCCGGCAAACCGGTCATCGTCGATCCCAAGAGCCGCGACTTCGCCCGTTATGACGGCGCGACCCTGATCAAGCCCAATCGCAAGGAGGCCGCGGAGGCCACCGGGATCGTCGACAACAGCGACGAGGCTTCGGAAGAGGCGGGCGCGGCGATCCTCGCCATGGCTCCCGCGCTGGAGGCCGCCTTGATCACGCGCGGCGGGGCCGGAATGACCCTGGCCGTGCGCGGCCAGGCGCCGGTCCACCTGCCGGCGACGGCCGTGGACGTGTTCGACGTCTCGGGCGCCGGCGACACCGTGGCGGCCACCTTGGCCTTGGCCGTGGCCGCGGGGGCAAGCTTGGTCGACGCCGCTCATCTGGCCAATCTCGCTGGCGGCCTGGTGGTCGCCAAGCTGGGCACCGACGTCGTCACCGCCGCCGAACTGACCGCCCGAGCGGGATCTCAGCAAGGCGGGCCCGGCGAGATCAAGATCGCCGACCTCGCCCAGGCGCGGGATATCGTCGAGGGCTGGCGGGCGCGGGGCCTGAAGGTCGGCTTCACCAACGGCTGCTTCGATCTGCTGCATCCGGGCCACGTCTCGCTGCTGTCGCAAGCCAAGGCCGCTTGCGACCGCCTGATCGTCGGTCTCAACACCGACGCCTCCGTCTCCAAGCTGAAGGGGCCGACCCGGCCAGTGCAGAAGGAGCAGGGTCGGGCGACGGTGCTGGCCTCGCTGTCGTCGGTCGACCTCGTGGTGCTGTTCGACGAGGACACGCCGCTCGATCTGATCAAGGCGTTCAAGCCGGACGTGCTGGTCAAGGGCGCGGACTATACCGTGGAGACCGTGGTCGGCTCGGATGTGGTGTTAGGCTATGGCGGCAAGGTCGTCCTCGCGGAGCTCAAGCAGGGTCAGAGCACCACGGCCCTGATCGGCCGCATGAACGCGAAGGACTGATCGAAAACGCCGCGCAAAAGCCTGGTTTCCCTGAGTAATCGCGGTTCAGCAATCTCTTGTTAAGCAAAACGGCGCATCGCTCTTTCGATGCAGCCTGAGCGCACCTAAGGCATGAGCGTCGAACGCACCCTTCATCATTTCCCCCTGGATCCCGCCTCGCGACAGGTGCGTCTGGCGCTGGGCGAGAAGCGGCTGCCGTTCGTCGAGGTGCAAGTCCGCTACTGGGAAATGCCGCCCGAGTTCTCGGCGCTAAACCCCTCGGGCCTGCCGCCGGTGCTGGTCGAGACGCGCAACCAGCGCACGGTGACGGCCTGTGAGACCCGGGCCATTCTCGAGCACATCGAGGAGACCGAGCCAGAGCCGCCGCTGCTGGGTCGTGACCCGGCCGAGCGGGCCGAGGCGCGCCGGCTTCTGCAGTGGTTCGACCGCAAGTTCGACAATGAAGTCAATGGCTTCCTCCTGCACGAGAAGATGGAGAAGCGCCTCCTGCGCATGGGCGCGCCGGATCTGGCCGCGCTGCGCCAAGGCCGCGAAGCGCTGCGCATGCACTTGGGCTACATCGAAAGCCTGCTGCAGACGCGCGACTGGCTGGCCGGTCGCCGGATGAGCCTGGCCGACTTCGCCGCCGCCGCGCATCTGTCCGTGATCGACTATTTCGGCGACGTGCCGTGGAAGGACTTCCAGGCGGCCAAGACCTGGTACATGAAACTGAAGTCGAGGCCGGCCTTCCGGCCCATCCTGGCCGATCGCTGGCCCGGCCTCGCGCCGGCCGCGCACTATGACGATCTCGACTTCTGACCTCACTCCCGACGCGATCAAGGACGAGATCCGCGCCGAGGCCCTCGCGCTAGGGTTCTCGACCTGCGGCTTCGCCGACGCGGCGGCCGCCTGGCCGAACGGCGAATGGCTGCGCGAGTTCGTCGAGGCCGACCGCCATGGCGCCATGGGCTGGATGGAGGAGACGCTCGATCGGCGTTCACACCCGACGGCCATGTGGACCGAGGCGAAGTCGGCGGTGGTGCTGGGCGTCAACTACGGCCCCGACATCGATCCCCTGGAACAGCTGGCGCGAACCGATCGCGCGGCGATCTCGGTCTACGCCCAGGGCGACGACTATCACGACGTGATCAAGAAGCGGCTGAAGGTTCTGGCCGGCTGGATGCACCGTCGCTTCGGCCAGGACGTTAAGGTCTTCGTCGACACCGCGCCGCTGATGGAAAAGCCTCTGGCCCAGCGCGCGGGCCTGGGCTGGCAGGGCAAGCACACCAACCTCGTGTCGCGCGAATTCGGCTCGTGGCTGTTCCTGGGCAGCGTACTGACGACCTTGGACCTGCCGCCCGATGCGTCGGAAGCCGATCACTGCGGCCGGTGCAGCGCCTGCCTGGACATCTGCCCGACCAACGCCTTCCCGGCGCCGCGCCAACTGGATGCGCGGCGGTGCATCTCGTACCTGACGATCGAGCTGGCCGGCCCAATTCCGACGGAGTTCCGACCGGCGTTGGGCAACCGCATCTATGGCTGCGACGACTGCCTGGCGGTCTGCCCGTGGAACAAGTTCGCGTCGTTGTCGAGCGAGGCGAAGCTGCAGGCGCGGGAAGCTTTGAGGCAGCCGTCCCTGGCCGAGCTTGCTCGATTGGAAGACGCGGAGTTCCGGGTGCTGTTCTCGAAGAACCCGATCAAGCGGATTGGGCGCGATCGCTTCGTGAGGAACGTGCTCTACGCGATCGGCAACAGCGGCGATGCGAGCCTGATGGCGGTGGTCGAGCCGCTGCTGTCGGACCCCGCGCCGGTCGTGCGCGGCGCGGCGGTCTGGGCCGCGCGCCGGCTTTTGGGAGACGCGGCTGCGGCCTTGAGAGCGCGCGAGGACGACGAGAGCGTCCTCGCCGAGTGGGCCTAGGCCTTCAGAGCCGCCTCGATCGCCGAGCGCGCGGCCGCGCCGAGGTCCGGACGCTTCAGGGCCAAGGCGACATTGGCGCGCAGCAGGCCGATCTTGTCGCCGCAGTCGTGGGTGACGCCGTCATAGACATAGGCGTGGAAAGCTTGCTGCTGCATCAGCTTGGCCATCGAGTCCGTCAGCTGGATCTCGTTGCCCGCGCCCTTCTCCTGGCTCGCCAGCAGGCCGAAGATCTCGGGCTGCAGGATGTAGCGGCCGGCGATCGACCAGTTCGAGGGCGCCGTGCCCTTGGCCGGCTTTTCGACCATGCCGGTCATGGTCGCCAAGCGGCCGTCGACCTTGCCCGGCGCCACGATGCCGTACTTGTGGGTCTCGCTTTCCGGCACTTCCTCGACACCAATGACGTTGCCGCCGCCGACCTTGTCATAGACCTCGATAAGCTGACCTAGGGCCGAGGGATCCGCGTCCACGATGACGTCTGGCAGCATGACCGCGAAGGGCTCGTCGCCGATGATGTCGCGAGCGCACCAGACCGCGTGGCCCAGGCCCAGAGGGGCCATCTGGCGCACGAAGCTCATCTCGCCCGGCTTGGGCAGCTCGGCGCGCAGCTGGTTGAGGATGTCGGTCTTGCCCTTGGCCTCGAGTTGGGTCTCGAGCTCGACCTGATGGTCGAAATAGTCCTCGATCGCGCCCTTGGAGCGACCGGTGACGAAGACGAAGTGCTCGATGCCGGCCTTGCGGCCTTCCTCGACGATGTACGACAGGATCGGTCGGTCGACGACGTTCAGAAGCTCCTTCGGCGTGGTCTTGGTGCCGGGGAGGACGCGGGTGCCCAGGCCGGCGACGGGAAGGACGGCTTTACGAACGGGTTTCATGAGCGGCTCGTCTAGTGTTGGGAGGCCGTTCTAGAAAAGCTGGCGACCGAAAGCCACCACTGTTCCGTGAAATCGTTGGCGGAATGGGTCAGGGATGGAATCCCGCGCTGTCCGTGCTAGCTGGACGCCCAGTTTCGCCTGAGGGTTTCCATGCTCCGTCGTTTCCTGCTTCTTACCTTCGCCGCCGCCAGCCTGACGCTCGCCTCTTGCGGTCCCAGCGAGCAGGCGCGGGAGAATCTCGCCACCGCCGACGCCTTCATGGCCAAGAACGCCAAGGAGCCCGGCGTCGTCACCCTGCCCCAGGGATTGCAGTACAAGGTGGTGCGCGAGGGGCCGCAAGGCGGTCTGCATCCCACGACCGCCGACGAGGTGAAGGTCCATTACGAGGGCAAGCTGCTGGACGGCACGGTGTTCGACAGCAGCTACGAGCGCGGCGTGCCGGCGGTGTTTCCGCTGGACGGCCTGGTCCCCGCCTGGGTCATCGCCCTGCAGCGCATGAAGGCGGGCGACGAGTGGATTCTCTACGTGCCGCCGGCCCTCGGTTACGGCGCGCAGGACAAGGGCCCCATTCCCGGCAACAGCGTGATGATCTTCCGGATCGAGCTCTTGGACGTTAACCGGATCGGACCGGGCAAGCCTAAGGAGTAAGAGTCTAGACGGCGCGGGGCGGGTAGCCGCTCTCGCGCAGGGCGTCCATCACCTCCTGGGTGTGCTGGGCGTCGCGGGTCTCGATGGTGATGTCGAACTCCGCGCCCTTGGCCGGCACGTCCAGGGCGAGGCGGTTGTGGTTCACCTCGATGATGTTGGCCCCCATCGCGCCGATCACGCTGGCCACGGTCGACAGCAGGCCCGGGCGGTCGTCGCCGATGATCCGCAGGGAGGCCAGGCGCTGGGCGCGGACCAGTTCGCGGGTCAGGACCGAGGCCAGCAAACGGGTGTCGATGTTGCCGCCGCACAGGATCAGGCCGCACTTCTTGCCTCGGAAGCGTTCCGGATAGGCCAGCAGGGCCGCGAGCGAGGCCGCGCCAGCGCCCTCGGCGATCGTCTTCTCGACGTTGCAATAGAGCGAGACGGCCTGCTCCAGGTGCGGCTCCTCCAGCAGCAGCACATCGTCGATCAGCGGACGCACGACGCCGTACGTCAAGTCGCCGACCTGCTTGACCGCGACGCCTTCGGCGATGGTCTGGCCGCCGCAGTGCGCCGCAACGCCGCGCATGCGGGCGGTGAAGGACGGATACATGGCCGGCTCGCAGCCGATGATCCGGATGTCGGGCTTGAGGGCCTTGGCCGCCGTGGCGACGCCGCTGATCAGCCCGCCGCCGCCGATCGGCACCGGCAGGATCTCCAGGTCCGGCGCGTCCTCCAGCATTTCCAAGGCGATCGTGCCCTGGCCGGCCATGATGTCGTAGTCGTCGAACGGATGGACGAAGGTCAGGCCCTGTTCCGCGCACAGCTTGCGGGCGTGGGTGTTGGCGTCATCGTAGGTCTCGCCCTCGATGACCACGGTCGCGCCAAAGTCGCGGGTGTGCTGCACCTTCACGAACGGCGTGGTCTTGGGCATGACGATGGTGACGGGCACGCCGAGGCGCGCGCCGTGATAGGCTAGGCCTTGCGCGTGATTGCCGGCGCTGGCGGCGATGACGCCCTTGGCCTTCTCGGCCTCGGATAGCAGCATCAGCTTGTTGAGCGCGCCGCGCTCCTTGTAGGCGGCCGTGAACTGCAGGTTCTCGAACTTCACCCACACATCGGCGCCAGTGATCTTCGAGAGGGTCTTGGAGTGGCGGCACGGCGTGCGCTCGATCTGGCCCTTCAGGCGGCCGGCGGCGGCTTGGATGGCGGCGAGGTCGAGGGTCATCGGTTCAGCACTCTGTCGCGGCGAAGAACGGGCCGTGGCGGGGGCTCTAACACGGCCAAGCCATCCGGGCCCACCCCTTTAGGGCGCCGTTTCGAGGAGGTTTTCTATCGCCGCCAAGGCCTCGGGCTCATCCAGCATCGGGGCGTGACCCACGCCGGGGACCTCGGCATAGGCCATGTGCGGCGCCGCGGCGCGCATCCGCTCGGCGATGGCGGGGTCGATCAGGTCGGAGATCGCGCCGCGCACCAGGAGCAGCGGTCGATCCTTCGCCAGGGCGCGGAACAGCGGGTACATGTCGGGCGGCGGCGGAGCCTGTCCGGTCTCCGCCTGGACCCTGGCGGTCGCCTCGGCCGCGGCCCGGATCGGAACGGCGATGTCGGGGTCGTAGGCGGCGATGAAGCCGCCATCCTGGGCGTCGAAGGTCCGGCGAGCGGCGCGCTCCCAGTCCTCCGGTCCATAGTCGGGAAAGGCGGCCTGGTTGATGTCGCGCACATAGGCGACCGCCTCGTCCCAGGTCTCGAACCGGCCCACGCGCCCGGTATAGCCGGCGATCCGCGCCAGCCCGACCGGCGAGATCTCCGGGCCCACGTCGTTCAGCACCGCCGCGGCGATCGCCTCGGGCTTGAACGAGGCCAGCACCATGGTGATCAGGCCGCCCATGCTGGTGCCAACGAACACGGCCTTGTCGATCTTGGCCGCTTCCAGAAGGGCCACGATATCGGCGGCGTACATGCCCGGATGATAGTTCATCGGGTTCGGATCGCGCGCCGACAGCCCTCGGCCTCGTACGTCGACCGCCAGGACGCGGCGTCCCTTGGCGGCGATCCTAGGCGCAAGGTCCTCGAAGTCGCGGGCGTTGCGGGTCAGGCCGTGGATGCAGATCACTGGCGTCTTCGTGACCTCGCCAACAGGCGAGTAGTCCCGGGCGTGCAGCGGCAAGCCTTCGGGCGAGGTCCAGAAGAAGTCGGTGAACGCTTGCATCATCAGCCCTCGTGTACGAACGGCGAGTCGATCTCGGCCAACAGCGGCGCGGCGTTGTCGCGGTCGTTGGCGGTGATCTCGGAAGCCGGGATCGGCCAGTCGATCCCGACCGCCGGATCGCTCCAGCGCACCGCGCCCTCGGCCTGGGGCGCGTAGTAGTCGGTGACCTTGTAGAGCACCTCGCAGGCGTCGGTCAGGGTGACGTAGCCATGCGCGAAGCCTTTCGGCACCAACAGCTGCTGGCGGTTCTCGGCCGAAAGCTCGGCGCCCACCCACTGGCCGTAGGTCGGCGAACCTTTTCTGATATCCACCGCGACGTCGAAGATCGCGCCGACCACGCAGCGCAGCAGCTTGTCCTGGGCGTGCGGCGGCTTCTGGTAGTGCAGGCCGCGCTGGATGCCGCGCGTCGTCGAGCGGACGTGATTGTCCTGCACGAACGCCGCCTTGAAGCCGGCTTCCTCGAGCGCCGCCTGGCGGAAAGTCTCGGAAAACCAGCCGCGCTCATCGCCATGGCGCGCGGGCGTGATAAGCAGCACTTCGGGGATCGCCAGCGGCGTGATCTTCATGACGCGTACTTTGCCTCGAGAAACGAACTGGCCACCGATGCCGCTTGAGACGACGGAACACAAGAGCGCCCCGGCGGTGACGGTGGTGATCGTCTCCTACCAGAGTGGCCCGACCCTGGCCGAATGCCTGGCGCGGCTGCAAGCCCAGACCTTCCGCGACTTCGAGACAATCCTGGTCGACAACGCCTCGACCGATGGCGCGCCCCAGGCGGCGGCCAAGGCCCATCCTTGGGTCGATTTCATCGAGGCCGGCGCCAATCTTGGCTTCGCGGCGGGCAACAACCTGGCCGCCCGGCGGGCCAAGGGACGATGGCTGGTCCTGTTGAACCCCGACGCCTATCCGGAAGCCGATTGGCTGGAAGAGCTGATGGCGGGCGCCGGTCGCCACCCGGAGGTGAAGAGTTTCGCCTCGCTACAGCTATCCGCTGACCGGCCCGGCTTGCTGGACGGCGCCGGTGACAACCTGACCAGCGCGGGGATTCCCTTCCGGGGCGGCTATGGCCGGAAGGCTCCAGTCGCCTTGCCCGAGGGCGAGGTGTTCTCGGCCTGCGGCGCGGCGATGTTGATCGATCGCCAGCTGTTTTTGAACGCCGGCGGCTTCGACGAGCGCTACTTCTGCTACTGCGAGGATGTCGACCTGGGGTACCGTCTGCGGTTGCTGGGCGAGCCGACCTTGCTGCTGCCCAAGGCCAAGGTCGCGCATGTGGGCTCGGCCAGTACGGGCGTGCGCTCTGACTTCGCCATCTTCCATGGCTCGCGCAACCGGCTTTGGACCTTCCTGAAGAACACGCCCGGCTGGCTGTTCCCCGTGACCTTGCCGCTTCACGTCGCGGTGACGGCGGGCCTGCTGCTGCTGCACTGGCGTCGGGGCGACGTCGCGCCGGCGATCCGGGGGATCAAGGCGGCGCTGAAGCGTGACGATCTTGGCGCCGTCATGGCCGACCGCCGCGCGATCCAGGCCAGACGGAAAGCGTCTCCGAGCGCGATCCTGCGGGTGATGTCCATCGACCCGGCGGCCTTCATCGGCCGGCGGTTCGTGATCCGCAAGGCGCGGGGCCTTTAAACGGAAAGATCCTCTATCAGCCGGCGCATGAAGGCAGCGCCGCGCTGCATCTGGCTGATCTCGACATATTCGTCCGGCTGGTGAGCCTGGTCGATCGAGCCCGGGCCGCAGATCACGGTCGAGAAGCCCGCGCCCTGGAACTGTCCGGCTTCGGCGGCGTAGGGCACGACGCGCGGCGGGCCGTTATCGCCGGCCAGCTTCCGCGCGAAGGCCTCGGCGACGCCGTCCTCCTCGGGGGCGAAGGCCGGGGTCAGCGAGCGGCGCTCCACCTTTACCCCGCCCTCCGGCGCCTTGGTCTTGATCTCGGCGTCCATCGCGCGCGCGGCCGCGAAGAAATCGGCCAGAAGCGCTTCGGGATCCATGCCCGCCGGCGTGCGCAGATCGAAGACGAACACGCACTCGCGCGCCAGGATGTTCACGGCCGTGCCGCCGTTGACCTGGCCGATCGTCAGGGTCGCGCCCTTGGGCGTGAACGGCGAGGCGGGGTCCGCTTCGCGCTCCAGGCGCTCGGATAGCTCCACGAGCATGGCCATCAGCTTGATTGCGGCCATATTGGCCGAAACGCCCAGATGCGTCAGGCTGGAGTGGGCCTCGCGGCCCGTCACGGTGACGATGAAGCTGGCGATGCCCTTGTGGGCGCGCACCGCGACCATGTCCGTCGGCTCGCCAACCACCACAAGGGCGGGGCGGGGCGTCTCCCGGCCGATGACATCGATCATGTCCGGCGCGCCGAGACACCCGACCTCCTCGTCATAGGAGAAGGCCAGATGAACGGGCCGGCTCAGCGTCGCCTTGGCGAGATCTGGAGCTGCCGCCAGCGCCAAGGCCAGGAACCCCTTCATGTCGCAGGTCCCGCGCCCGTAAAGCCGGCCGTCGCGTTCGGTCAGGATCCAGGGATCGCTGGACCAGGGCTGGCCATCGACGGGCACGACGTCGGTGTGCCCGGACAGCACGACCCCGCCTTCGACCGCCGGACCGATCATGGCCATCAGGTTCGATTTCGTGCCGTCGGCGTTGGGCACCCGCCGCGAAGGCACGCCCAGATCGGCGAGATAGCGCTCGACCCACTGGATCAGCTCCAGGTTCGAGCGTCGCGAGGTGGTGTCGAAGGCGACCAGCCTGGCCAGAATACCGATGGCGCGGTCCGACAGGACTTCGGATGAGGAAACCATCGGGCGAGCCTAGACCCGTTCTCCCCGCCGCGCCTACCCGCCCCCGCCTCATTCGTTTGGCTTGCGCGCCGAGAGGGCATGGATGTGCACCGCGAGCGCCCTTTAGGTCGGAGCGCGGGCGACTTCATGCCCAGGCGGCGCGCCCGAGGGCTTTTCTTGGAGGTCGCTGTTCTCTAGAGGGAGCGGACCATGATCCTGACCCTCTCCTGCCCCGACCAGCGCGGCATCGTCGCCAAGGTGTCCGCCTTCCTCTACGAACGCGGCTGCAACATCCTCGACGCCCAGCAGTTCGACGACCAGGAGACCGGTCAGTTCTTCATGCGCGTGGTCTTCGACGCCGACGGGGCCGATCGCGCGGCGCTGCGGGACGCGTTCAGCGTCCTGGCCTCCAGCCTGGCCATGAGGTGGACCCTGCGCGACCGCGCCGAGCGCTATCGGGTGCTGCTGCTGGCCAGCAAGTTCGATCACTGCCTGGCCGACCTCGTCTACCGTTGGCGCATCGGCGAGCTGCCGATGGACATCACCGGCGTGGTCTCGAACCACCCGGCGGAGACCTATGGCCACATCGACCTGTCGGACCTGCCCTTCCATCACCTGCCGGTGACCAAGGAAACCAAGTTCGAGCAGGAGGCCGAGCTCTGGAAGCTGATCCAGGAAACCCAGACCGACATCGTCGTGCTCGCCCGCTACATGCAGGTGCTGTCGGATGGGCTGTCGGCCAAGCTGCAAGGCCGTTGCATCAACATCCATCACTCGTTCCTGCCGGGCTTCAAGGGCGCCAAGCCCTATCACCAGGCTCACGCGCGGGGCGTGAAGCTGATCGGGGCCAGCGCCCACTATGTGACCGGCGATCTCGACGAGGGCCCGATCATCGAGCAGGACGTCGAGCGGATCAGCCACCGCGACACGCCCGAAGACCTGGTTCGCAAGGGGCGAGATATCGAGCGCCGGGTTCTGGCGCGGGCCTTGCGCTACCGCCTGGAGGACCGGGTCCTTTTGAACGGCCGCAAGACGGTGGTGTTCACCGACTGATCGCCGCGCTAGCCGACAGGTTGCAAGCACACTGAAAACTGGAGTACGGGCTGGCTCTCGGAGCATTTTTCGATAAGCCCGAAGCGGCTGTCGGATGGAAAAAATGCTCTAAACGTTTGAGCTGGAGCGATTTTTTATCAGATCTGATCGCCGCGATCCGATCTGGCGAAAATGGCTCTAGGTGCCGAGGGCTTTCCAGCGCATGTCGCAGCAGAATCTCCGCGTGATGGTGACCGGCGGGTCGGGCTTCATCGGCTCGGCCGTGTGCCGCCATCTGGCTGGCCAGAACGACGTCGCGATCCTCAACTTCGACAAGCTGACCTACGCCGCCTCTCCCGCCAGCCTGGCGATGCTGGAGGGCAAGGCCGACTACCAGTTCGTCCAAGGTGACGTCGCCGACGCCGACGCGGTGTCGCGAGCCGTCCAGGCGTTCCGGCCGAACGTCATCATGCACCTGGCCGCCGAGAGCCACGTGGACCGCTCGATCACCGGCCCCGGCGAGTTCATCCAGACCAACATCGTCGGCACCTACGTGATGCTGCAGACGGCGCTGGAGCATTGGCGGACCCTGGAGGGCGCCGAGAAGGACGCCTTTCGCTTCCACCACATCTCGACCGACGAGGTGTTCGGCAGCCTGGGCGCCGAGGGCCTGTTCAGCGAGACCACGCCGTACGACCCGCGCTCGCCCTATTCGGCGTCCAAGGCTTCGTCAGACCATCTGGCCCGCGCCTGGCACCACACTTACGGCCTGCCGGTCGTGGTCTCGAACTGCTCGAACAACTACGGGCCCTATCACTTCCCCGAGAAGCTGATCCCGCTGGTCACGCTGAACGCGCTGGAGGGCAAGCCCCTGCCGGTCTACGGCAAGGGCGACAATGTCCGCGATTGGCTGCATGTCGAGGACCACGCCCGCGCCCTGCACCTGATCGCCACCAAGGGCGTTCCTGGCGAAAGCTACAATGTCGGCGGCCGCAACGAGCGCACCAACCTGCAGGTGGTCGAGGCGATCTGCGACGTGCTGGACGAGCTGCGCCCCCTGCCGGGCCAGACCCGTCGCGAGCTGATCACCTTCGTCACCGATCGGCCGGGTCATGACGCGCGCTACGCCATCGACGCCAGCAAGCTGGAGACGGAACTGGGTTGGAAGGCCCAGGAGACCTTCGACACCGGCCTGCGCAAGACGATCCAGTGGTACCTCGACAACGAGGCGTGGTGGGCGCCGCTGCGCGAGCGCTACGCAGGTCAGCGCCTGGGCCTGAAGACCGCCTGATGGCCGGCCCGCGCATCGCCCTTTTCGGGGCCAACGGGCAGCTGGGCTCGGACATCGCCAAACAGGCGGCCGAGCGCGGCCTGGACCTCGTCGCGGTGACCCGCGCCCAGATCGACGCGGCCGATCCATCGTCCAGCCTGGACGACCTCTCCTTCGACGTGGCCATCAACTGTGTCGCCGTCACGCGCGTCGACGACTGCGAGAAGGACCCGTCGCCCGCCGTCGCGATCAACGCCCATTTCGCGGGCCGTCTCGCGAAAGCTTGCGCCGCCAAGGGCGCGCGTCTGATCCAGGTTTCGACCGACTATGTCTATGGCGGCCAGCCTCAACGCGAACCGTTGTCCGAGGCGGTCGGCCGGGCCCCGGTCAATGTCTACGGCGCGACCAAGGCGCTGGGCGAGGACTTGGCGCGCCTGGAGCACGACGACGTCATCGTCGCCCGGGTCGCCTCGCTGTTCGGCGTCGCCGGCGCCAGCGGCAAGGGCGGCAACTTCATCGAGACCATGCTGCGGCTGGGCCAGGAGCGTGGTCGCCTGACCGTGGTCGACGATCAGATCATGTCTCCGACCGCCTCCTGGGACGCCGGCGAGGCGATCCTGGATCTGATCGCGGCCGAGTCGCCCGCCGGCGACTACCACGTGGTCAATTCGGGCGTCGCCAGCTGGTGGGACTTCGCCGCGCGGATCATCGAGCGCGCTGGCGTCGCCGCCGAGGTGGCTCCGATCCCGACCAGCGCCTTCCCCACGCCCGCGCGACGTCCGCCCTATAGCGCGCTGTCCAACGCCAAGCTGACCGCCGCGATCGGTCGCCCATTGCCACACTGGACCGACGCCCTGGATCGCTATCTCCACGCCAAGGGACGGCTGTAGGCGCGCCTCAAATCCTCCACGATCATCGCGTTGAACCGCCAACTCCCCGCGACAGGCTTCACGTTCGCGGAGTTCCGCTCTAGGTTCGGCTCTCAGGACTGAAGAAGAAGACGTAATGAAGGGCATTATCCTCGCCGGCGGGTCGGGCACGCGGCTCCACCCGTTGACCCTGGCGATCAGCAAGCAACTGCTGCCGGTCTTCGACAAGCCGATGATCTACTATCCGCTCTCGGTCCTGATGATGGCCGGGGTGCGCGACGTCCTGATCATTTCCACCCCCCGCGACCTGCCCATGTTCGAGGCCTTGCTCGGCGACGGCGCGCGTTGGGGGATCAGCATCAGCTACGCCGAGCAGGCGAACCCGAACGGTCTCGCCGAGGCCTATCGCATCGGCGCGGACTTCGTCGGGAGCGAGCCGAGCGTTCTCGTTCTGGGCGACAACCTGTTCTACGGCGCGGGCCTGGGGCGCATCCTGCAAGGCGCCAGGGACCGCTCGAAGAACGGCGCGAGCGTTTTCGCCTATTTCGTCAACGACCCGCAGCGCTATGGCGTGGTCGAGTTCGACGCCGACGGCAAGGCGATCTCCATCGAGGAGAAGCCCCAGAATCCGCGCTCGAACTGGGCGGTCACCGGGCTCTACATGTACGACAACCGCGTCGTCGACTTCGCCCGCGACCTGAAGCCCTCCGCGCGTGGCGAACTCGAGATCACCGACATCAACCGCCTCTATCTCGAAGCTGGCGCCTTGTCGGTCGAGCGCATGGGGCGGGGCTTCGCCTGGCTCGACACCGGCACGCATGACAGCCTGCTCGAGGCCTCGGAGTTCGTTCGCACGCTCGAGCACCGCCAGGGCTTGAAGATCGGCTGCGTCGAGGAAGTCGCCCACCAGAACGGTTGGATCTCGAGCGAGCAGCTGCTGGGCCTGGCCCACGATCTGAAGAACTCGCCGTACGGCGCGTATCTGAAGATGATCGCCTCGCACGGCTGATCTACGACCTCGACCCGCTGGAAAACGGCCTCGGCGTCGGCAACAGTCCGCGCCGATAAGAAAGTCCGTCGGGAGGTCTCGTGTACAGGAAGATGATCCACGCCGCTGTCATGGCGACGCTGCTGGCCGTTTCGGCCACGCCGGCCCTGGCGAGACAGGCGCCCGCATCGACCGCCCAACCCGTCGCGGTGTCCGTCGACAAGGCGCGCATCGACGCGGCGTTGAAAGCCATGGTCGACAGCGGCCGGGCCGTGGGTGTCTCGGCCCTGGTCTGGCAAGATGGTCGCGAACGCTATTTCGGGACCGCCGGCATGGCCGACCGCGAGGCGGGCAAGCCGATGCGCCGTGACACCCTGGTGCAGATCTACTCAATGACCAAACCGGTCACGGGCGTGGCCCTGATGCAGCTGTGGGAGCAGGGCAGGTTCGGCCTCGACGACCCGCTGTCGCGCTACCTGCCGAAGTTCGCCGACATCAGGGTGATCGACGGCCAAGGCGGTACGCGCCCGCCGGCCCGGCCGATCCTCATCCGGGACATTCTGCGTCACACGGCCGGCTTCTCGTACGGCATGCGCGACACCGCCGCCGACGCGGCGTTCAAGACGGTCGATCCGCTCGGCCTCCGGAACGACCTGACCGAATTCGGCCATCGCCTCGCGAAGGTTCCGCTGCTGTACGACCCGGGCGAGCGCTGGAGCTACAGCGCCGCCGTCGACGTCCAGGCCCTGCTGGTCGAGACGCTCTCCGGCCAGCCGTTCGAGGCCTATGTGAAGGTCCATATCCTCGACCCGCTGGGTATGAAGGAGACCGCTTGGACGCAGCCGGAGACCGCCTTCCCGCGTCTGGCGGCCGTCTACAACAAGGGCTCCGACGGCAAGCTCGCCAAGGAAGACGCCGCCGAGACGCGGCGAATGAACTTCGACCCGACGCGCCGCATGACCATGGGCGGAGCCGGGCTCGTCGCCTCGATCGACGACTACGCCCGGTTCTCGCGGATGCTGTTGGGCGGCGGCTCGCTGGATGGGGTGAAGATCCTCAATCCATCCACCGTGCGCCTGATGGCGACGGACCACCTGGACGCGCGGGTCACCGACCGCTGGTGGCTGCCCAGCAAGGGCTCGGTCGGTTTCGGCTTCGACTTCGCGGTCCGGATCAAGCAGCCTCAGACACCTGAGGAAAACCGGGGCGCGCTGGGCGAGTTCTTCTGGGACGGTCGCGACAGCACTCTGTTCTGGGTCGATCCGGTGAACAGGCTGACCGCCGTCTTCTTCGTCCAGACCTTCCCGTTCGACGGAACGCTGCACCATGATCTGAGAGCGGCGGTCTACGGGCGGGACTATCTGGGTCCGAAGGGGGACTAGCCGGCCCTGGCGCGCGCGCGCGAACAAGCTAGTCTCCCGGCGATGACTCGCGCGCGTCCAAGCTTTCTGGAATTCTTCGCCGGTGGCGGCATGGCCCGCATCGGCCTCGGGGACGGCTGGACCTGCGCGTTCGCCAACGACTTCGATCCGGTCAAGGCGGCGACCTATCGCGCCAACTTCGCCGAAGCGAACGGGCATTTCCAGCAGGGCGACGTCTTCGCGCTCTCGGCCGAGGCTCTGCCAACGGCCGATCTGGCTTGGGCTTCCAGCCCCTGTCAGGACTTCAGTCTGGCGGGCGCGCGGGCGGGCCTGGCCGGCGGCAAATCCTCGGCCTTCTTCGGCTTCTGGACCTTGATGAAGGCGATGGCCGCCGAGGGACGCGCTCCGCCGGTGATCGTGATCGAGAATGTCGTCGGGCTTTTGACCTCGCACCACGGCGACGACTTCACCGCCTTGTGCGGCGCGCTCAGCGAGGAGGGCTATCGCTTCGGCGCTCTCGAAATGGACGCGTCGGCTTTTGTCCCGCAGTCCCGTCCCCGTGTTTTCGTGGTCGCCACCCGGCTGCCGACCGCCGACCTGGAGGGCGCCAGCGCCTTCCACAGCCGCGCCATTCGCGAGGCGGCCGCGCGCCTCCCCGAGGACCTGCGAGTCCACTGGATCTGGTGGGGCGCGCCCTCGCCCCCCTCCCGCAACACCGATCTGGCGGCCATGCTCGAGCCGGACGAGGCCGTGACCTGGAGTCCGACGGAGCGGACCGAGGCGCTGCTGGCGCTGATGGCGCCGGCGCATCGCCAGGCCGTGGAGACGCGGATCCGGGCCGGAGGACGTTCGGTTGGCGCGGTCTTTCGGCGGATGCGCGGCGGCCAACAGCGCGCCGAGGTGAGGTTTGACGGCCTCGCGGGCTGCCTGCGCACGCCGCGCGGCGGTTCCTCCCGGCAGACCCTGCTGGTGATCGACGAAGGCCAAGTCCGATCGCGACTACTGACCCCGCGCGAAGGCGCGCGACTGATGGGCCTGCCCGATAGCTACCAGCTCCCGGCCTCGCAGACCTCGGGCCTTCAGGTGATCGGGGACGGGGTGGCGGTTCCAGCCGTGCGGTGGCTTGCCGAAACGCTCCTGGAGCCGCTCGTCTATAGCAAAACTGCAAGCCTTGCCGCCGAATGACCTCCTGACAGCCAGGGGATAGGGGTCTAGGGTGCGCCGCTTCCCGCCACCCAAAGGCTCCGAGGTGTTTCGATGGACGACGCTTCCTCCCTCTATGACGCCGCTCGCTTCAAGCGCGCGGGTCGCGGCAAGGTCTATGACTCGATCATCGACACGATCGGCGACACCCCGCTGGTGCGGCTGCCGCGTCTGTCGGCCGAGCTGAAGCCCAAGGGCGAGGTCCTGGCCAAGCTGGAATTCTTCAACCCGATCTCATCGGTCAAGGACCGGATCGGCGTTTCGATGATCGAGTCGCTGGAGGCGCAGGGCATCCTGAAGCCGGGCTCCACGATCGTCGAACCCACCAGCGGCAACACCGGCATCGCGCTTGCCTTCGTCGCGGCCGCCAAGGGCTACAAGCTGACGCTCGTCATGCCGGAAAGCATGTCGATCGAGCGCCGCAAGATGTTGCTGCTGCTGGGCGCCAAGCTGGAGCTGACCCCGGCCGAGAAGGGCATGCGCGGCGCGGTCGCCCGGGCCCAGGAGCTGATCGAGGCCACGCCCGGCGCGGTCATGCCCCAGCAGTTCGAGAACAGCGCCAACCCGCTGGTCCATCGCGTCTCGACGGCCGAGGAAATCTGGAACGACACCGCTGGCGCCGTGGACGCGGTGGTCTCGGGCGTCGGCACCGGCGGCACGATCACCGGCGTCGGTCAGGTGCTGAAGGCCCGCAAGCCGTCGCTGAAGATGGTGGCGGTCGAGCCCGAGGCCTCGCCCGTCCTGTCCGGCGGCGCGCCCGGCCCGCACAAGATCCAGGGTATCGGCGCCGGCTTCGTGCCGGGCGTGCTGGATCGCGGCGTGATCGACGACATCGTCCAGGTCAGCAACGACGACGCCTTCGCCATGGCTCGCCGCGCGGCGGCCGTCGAGGGCTTGCCCGTCGGCATCAGCTCCGGCGCCGCGCTGGTGGCGGCCTTCGATCTGGCCCTGCGCGACGAGTACAAGGGCAAGACCATCGTCACGATCATCCCCAGCTTCGCCGAACGTTACCTTTCGACCGCGCTGTTCGACGGGCTCTAACGGTCGGAGAGCGCTTGACCGACGTCTACGACAAGGAAAAGCGCTCGGCCGTCATGGCGCGGGTCAAGAGCAAGGACACCTCGCCCGAGAAGGCGGTGCGTCGCATCCTGACCCGCCTCGGCGCGCGCTACCGGCTGCATCGCAAGGACCTGCCCGGCAATCCGGACATCGTCATGCCGGGCCACAAGCTGGCCGTCTTCGTCCATGGCTGCTTCTGGCACGGACACGATTGCGCGCGCGGCGCGAGGGTTCCGAAGGCCAACCGCGACTACTGGATGGCCAAGGTCGCTCGCAACAGGACGCGTGACGAGAAAGCCGTCCAGGCGTTGGCCGCCGAGGGCTGGACCGTGGAGACGGTCTGGGAGTGCGAGCTGAAGGACGAGGGCCGCCTCGCCGAGCGCTTGGCCCAGCGGCTCGCGGCGCGCTAAGCCAGCGGCGCGGCCTAAGGCGGTGGATCGACCTAGGCGGTGGATCGACCGTTCGCGTCCCGCGCTGGGAGGCCCGAAGCGACGACCGGCGCGCGCGCCAGGGCGGTGTAGAGTTCGAACGGATCGATGGGCTTGGATACGTGGTCGGTCATGCCGGCGGCGGCGCAGGCCTCCCAGTCCTCCGGGTTCGCCGAGGCGGTGACGGCGATCACGGGAGCGTTCTGGTTGGGTCCGCCGCTGGCGCGCAGGATCCGCGTCGCGGCGCGTCCGTCCATGCCGGGCATGTAGACGTCCATCAGCACGACGTCGAACACCTCGGCCCGCAGAAGCTCTAGAGCCTGCTCGGCGGACTCCGCCAGGGTCGCGCGCACGCCCAACGGTTCGAGGACCAGCTCCAACGCGCGCCGATTGACGAGGTGGTCGTCCACCACCAACACCCGCAAGTCGGCGATCTGGGGGCCCGAGGATGTGTTCGCTGGCGCGTCGGCGATCTCCAGCCTGGCGCTGAGCGTGAAGCGCGCGCCTTGGCCGGACGCGCTGCTGGCCGTGATGTCGCCCCCCATGAGCCGCGCCAGCTCGCGACTGATGACGAGCCCTAGACCAGATCCTCCATGGTGCCGGGCGATCGCGTCGCCGAGCTGTTCGAACGGCGTGAAAAGGCGGGCGAGCGAGGCTTCGGGTATGCCCGGACCCGTGTCGCTGACCTCGATCGACAGCAGGACCAGCGAACCTTCGATCTCCGCCCGGGGGCAGACCGTGATCTCGCCCCGGGTGGTGAACTTCAGCGCGTTGGACAGCAGGTTGTTCAGCACCTGTCGAAGGCGCATGGCGTCGCCCGCGACCCAGCGCGGGAGCGCCGCCGCGCCCTTGACGCGTAGGCGCAAGCCCTTGCGCGTCGCCTCTGGACGCCAGAGGCGGACCGCGTCCGCGATCGTCTGGCGCAGGTTGAAGGGCTCCTTCTCGACCGACATGCGCCCCGCCTCGAGGCGCGAGAAGTCCAGCAGGTCGTTCAACAGCCCCCGCATGAGGCCGCCAGCGTCGGCGATAAGCTGGGCCTGGACTTTCGAACCGGCGTCGGAAGCCTCCCCATGCAGGCGGGCGGCGCCAGCCATGATCGCGCTGATCGGCGTGCGCAGTTCATGGCTGATCATCGCCACGAACGCGGATTTCGCGGCGACGGCCTCCTCGGCCTCGTGTCGCCTCCGCTCGGCCTCGTCCTTGGCCTTCGCCTCGGCCCGCAGAGCGGTGTGCAGGGTGTGGGCGGCGATCGTGACGGTGGCGATCAGCAACAGGGCGCCAAACCACAGGGCGTTGGCCAGCGGCGATCCTGGGTTGGCCGCCCGAGCCACCAGGGGAACGATCAACAGATACAGAACATAGGGCGTCGCGGCCGAGACGATCGCCGCGCGACGGCTGCCGTTGATCACGACCACGTTCAACAGGGCGCCCGCCAGAAGCATGCCTCCCAGGGTGGGGGCGAAACGGGCCTGGGACGCGAACAGAGGCAGGGAAAGAAAGCCGAAGACGGTGGACGTCAGGAAAGGCAGGGCGGTCATGGTCAGGCGCCGCCACAGCGTCTGGATCCGTTCCGGTCGCTGGCGAACCCACCTGTCCCCCAAGAGCTCGACGAACTGCAGGCCCGCGTAGATCAGCGCCCACAGCCAGGCCCAGCGCAGGTCGATGAAGACGTCGAGGACCAGGGCGATCGCGAAGGCGGCGGTTAGGCGCAAGGAGGTGTTCGCGCGTCGTGACGCGAGCGCGTGGGCTGTCCGCCGGCTCTCCGTTGCCGCGCTCATCGGCGCCATTCCCCCGAGGGCCCGACCGAGGGCCTCACGATTAGCTTAGGCGCGAAGGGCTAAGAGGGTGTGAAAAGAACATGGTTGATCAATGGCTTGACCCAAAATGGGCCTAGGCGAGCGCTTGCTCGGCGATCAGGCGCCCGCGGTCGGTCGGGCGCCGAAGGCCTTGTCCAGGTCGGTCCGGTCGACGCCATCGAGTTCTAGGCGCTTGATCCGCGCGGTCTCGCCGGACGCCAGCCTGACGCCCGAACGGGGAATCTTCAGGGCCTTCGCCAAGAAGGCGATCAGGGCCGCGTTGGCGGCGCCATCCACCGGCGGGCTGGCCACGCGCACCTTCAGATAGGCCCGGCCGTCCGCGTCGATCGCCCAGCCGTCGACCGCGTCGCGACCGCCGCGCGGGGTCAGCCGGACGGCCAGGGTCTCAGCCAAAGGGACCGATCAGGGCCGTCTCGATGGCGGGCAGGATGAAGATCTGGATGCCGCGCAGCAGCAGCAGCACGATGATCGGGCTGATGTCGACGCCGCCGATCGCCGGGATGAAACGACGGAAGGGGCGCAAGATCGGGTCGGTGATCCGATCCAGAACGGTGGCGACATTGTAGACGAACTGGTTGCGGCGATTGATCACGTCGAACGCGAACAGCCAGCTCAGAATCGCCGAGATGACGATGGCCCACCAGAGCAGGTCCACCAGCGCGTTGAGGATGAAGAAGACGAGATGGATGATCGGGGCCATGGGGTTTCCGTCTAGACGCTTGAGCTTCTTGCCCCGCCGGAACGATGCTGACAAGGCGCTGTTACAACCCCGCTTGACGAGACGGCTCAGGGGCCGTATCTCCGCCGCTCCTTGGGGCCGTAGCTCAGATGGTAGAGCGCCTCGTTCGCAATGAGGAGGTCAGGGGTTCGATTCCCCTCGGCTCCACCAAGGACTTTCCAGAAAAGAGATCTTCCGGCCGGTGTGGCCGCGCCGCGCGACGGCGTGGGCCGCGCGCGGGCGCGTCTGGACTGATGTCCGCGACGACGCGCCACAGGCGCTTTTAACAAGATCGTCGAGGTCGCCGCCTAGCATTTTCGTTCGCGCCCCTTGGGCCTGGAAACGCGGATCGAAATGCGCCAGCGCCATCAAATTATTCTCGGAGCCGTCATCGCCGCGACGTTGGCGGTCGGCGCCGGACCCGCTTGGGCGGGTGAATCCTCCACGTCTCCCGTCACCTTCAGCGGGGGCTACACCGTCGATGTCGCGGGCGTGGTCAGCGGCGGCCTGGCCAAGCGCGGTCGCGTCCTGGACGATCTCCAGCTCGGCGCCGACATCGATCTGGACAAGGCGGTGGGATGGAAAGGCGCCAGGGCGCACGTTCTGCTGCTGAACAATAGCGGCGCCATGCCGAACGATGACGCCGGCACGCTGCAGGGCGTCGACAACATCGAGGTCACGCGCCAGAGAGCGCGCCTGTTCGAGGCCTGGGTCGAGAAGGGCTTTGGCGACAAGGGCTCCGTGCTCGTCGGTCTCTATGACCTCAACAGCGAATTCTACGCCAACGACAGCGCCGGGATGCTGTTGGCCCCGGCCTTTGGCATCGGCTCGGAGCTGGCGGCCACGGGACCGAACGGCCCTTCCATCTTCCCGTCGACGGCGCTTTCGGTGCGTGGGCGTTGGACGCCCGACGAGCATGTCTATGTCCAGGCGGCCGTGATCAACGCGAACGCGGGCGTCCTGGGTGATCCGGGCGGGGTCTGCACCCGGTTCGCACACGGCCTGCTGACGATCGCCGAGGTCGGCTGGCGGGGTCGAGGCAAGGTGTCTTTCGGCGCTTGGCGCTACACCAAGAAACAGGCGGATATCCGGGACGTCACGCCCGAAGGCTATCCCGCGGCCAAGACGGCCCAAGGCGCTTATGTTCTG
>CAKZJK010000531.1 GCA_936942565.1 uncultured Caulobacter sp.
CCGCCGCCGCGCCAGCCCGTCTGGCGCAAAGCGCCCCTCGCCATGGCCGCCGAGTAAGGCGTAGCGTCATGAGCGTTGAAAACACCGGCCCGCTGAAGGGCCTCCGCGTGGTCGAGATGGGCCAGCTGATCGCCGGCCCGTTTTGCGGACAACTGCTCGGCGACATGGGCGCCGATGTCATCAAGATCGAGCCGCCTGGCAAGGGCGACCCGATGCGCGACTGGGGCCGCGGCGACTATCCGCTGTGGTGGGAGGTCGTCGCCCGCAACAAGCGCACGGTCTCGGCCAACCTGCGTGTGCCGGAAGGCCAGGCCTTGGCGCGCAAGCTGATCGGCACGGCCGACATCCTGATCGAGAACTTCCGCCCCGGCACGCTGGAAAGCTGGGGGCTCGACCCGATGGAGCTGCGGAAGACCAATCCGGGTCTGATCGTGGTGCGGGTCTCGGGCTACGGCCAGACCGGCCCCTATGCCGACCGGGCCGGCTTCGGAGGGATCGGGGAGGCCATGGGCGGCTGGCGCCATATCGTCGGCGATCCCGACCGCGCGCCGTCCCGCATGGGGATTTCGATCGGCGACGCCCTGGCGGCGACATATGGGTGTCTGGGCGCCCTCGCCGCCCTGCGCCACCGCGACAGGACCGGCGAAGGCCAGGTGGTCGACAGCTCGCTTTACGAGGCTGTTCTACAGGTCATGGAAAGCCTCATTCCCGACTATCAGGTGATGGGCTACATCCGCGAACGGTCTGGCTCGGTCCTACCCGGCATCGCCCCGTCGAATGTCTATCACTGCAAGGACGGCGACTATCTGATCGCCGCCAACCAGGACACGGTGTTCGGCCGCCTCTGCAAGGCCATGGACCAGCCGGAGCTGTCCCAGCATCCGGACTACGTCAATCACGTCCAACGCGGCCGCAACCAAAAGGCCCTTGACGCCCTGATCGAGGCCTGGACCAAGACCCTCACCGTCGACGAGGTCGAGGCCAAAATGATCGCGGCGGGCGTGCCGGCCGGGAAGATCTATCGCGCCCCGGAGATGCTGGCCGATCCGCACTTCAAGGCCCGGGAGTCGATCGTCACCCTGGAGCATCCCCGTTGGGGCCCTCTGCCTATGCAGAATGTGATGCCCAAACTCTCTCGAACGCCCGGCTCCGTGCGCTCGATCGCCTCGCAGAAGGTTGGCGAACACAATGAAGAGGTATGGAGCGTGGAGCTGGGCCTTTCGGCCGAGGATCTAGGCGATCTTGCGAAGCGGGGCGTAATCTGAAGGCCATGTCCGGCAAAACCCTTTACGACAAGATCTGGGACGCGCACGTCGTCAGCGAGACCGACGGCGAGGCGATCCTGTATATCGACCTGCACCTGATCCACGAGGTGACCACGCCGCAGGCCTTCGCCGGCCTTCGCGCGGCTGGGCGCAAGGTGCGCCGTCCCGACCGCACACTGGCCGTGGCGGACCACAACATCCCGACCGAGGGCCAGGCGCTCGGCGTGGACGCGGTGAAGGACGAGGAAGCCCGGCTTCAGCTCAAGACCCTGGCCCGCAACGTCGCCGACAACGGGATCGAGTTCTTCCCGATGGGCGACATCCGCAATGGCATCGTCCACGTGGTCGGACCCGAGCAAGGCCGCACCCAGCCGGGCATGACCATCGTCTGCGGCGACAGCCACACCTCGACCCATGGCGCCTTCGGGGCCCTGGCCCATGGCATTGGCACGTCCGAGGTCGAGCACGTCCTGGCGACCCAGACCCTGCGCCAGAAGAAGGCCAAGAACATGCTGGTCCGCGTCGACGGCCAGCTGGCGCCGGGCGTGACCGGCAAGGACGTCGCCCTTGCCGTGATCAGCGAGATCGGCACCGCCGGCGGCACCGGCTATGTCATCGAGTTCGCCGGCGAGGCCGTGCGCGGCCTGTCGATGGAGGGCCGCATGACCCTCTGCAACCTGACCATCGAGGGCGGCGCCAAGGCTGGCCTGGTGGCCCCGGACGACAAGACCTTCGCCTACATCCAGGGCAAGCCGGCGGCGCCGAAGGGCGCGGCCTGGGACATGGCCCTGTCGCACTGGAAGAGCTTCTTCACCGACGAGGACGCCGTCTTCGACCGCACCGTGGTGATCGACGGCTCGGCCCTGGTTCCGATGGTCACCTGGGGCACCAGTCCCGAGGACGTCATCCCGGTCACCGGCAATGTGCCGGATCCGGAGAGCTTCGCCACGCCCGACAAGCGCGCCGCCGCCCACCGGGCGCTGGACTATATGGGCCTGACCGCCGGCCAGCCGATCACCGAGGCCAGGATCGATCGCGTGTTCATCGGCTCGTGCACCAACAGCCGCATCGAGGACATGCGCGCCGCCGCCGCCGTGGTTCAGGAAGCCTTCCTGCACGGCCGTCTGGTGGCTCCGCACGTCCAAGCGATGGTCGTGCCAGGCTCGGGCCTGGTGAAGGAACAGGCCGAGGCCGAGGGTCTGGACGCCATCTTCAAGGCCGCCGGCTTCGACTGGCGCGAGCCAGGCTGCTCGATGTGCCTGGCCATGAACCCCGACAAGCTGCAGCCGGGCGAGCGCTGCGCCGCGACCAGCAACCGCAATTTCGAGGGCCGCCAGGGCCGCGGCGGCCGCACCCACCTCGTCTCGCCCGCCATGGCCGCGGCGGCGGCGATCGCCGGCCACCTCGTCGACGTCCGCGCCCTGCTCTCGGAGACCGCCCCATGAAGGCCTTCACCCGCCTCGACGGCCGCGCGGCTCCGCTGGAGCTGGCCAATATCGACACCGACCAGATCATTCCCAAGCAGTTCCTCAAGACCGTGGAGCGCGAGGGTCTGGCCAAGGGCCTGTTCTACGACTTCCGCTTCGACGCCGACGGCGCCGAGATCGCCGACTTCGTGCTCAACAAGCCCGAGTACAAGAACGCCAGCGTCCTGATCGCCGGCGACAATTTCGGCTGCGGCAGCTCGCGCGAGCACGCGCCCTGGGCGCTGATGGATTACGGGATCATGTGCGTGATCTCGACCAGCTTCGCCGACATCTTCTTCAACAACTGCTTCAACAACGGCCTGCTGCCGGTGGTCGTGAAGCCCGAGGAGCTGGCGGTCCTGATGGACGAGGCCAAGGGCGGCAACCACATGGTCAGCGTCGACCTCGAGGCCCAGACCGTGATCTCGCCCTCGGGCAAGACCTTCGGCTTCCAGATCGATCCGGTCCGCAAGGAGAAGATGCTGAAGGGTCTCGACGCCATCGGCGAGACGATGCAGCACGCCACCGACATCGACGTCTTCGAAAACAAGCGCGCCATCAACCAGCCCTGGCTGGAGGCCTAGCCCATGAACCGGGTCCTCGCCGACGACTATGAAAGAGCCGGCTTCGGTGGAAAGCTTGAATTTGGACAGCGCCCCGCTCTGCTCATCATCGACGTCGTCCAAGCTTATCTGCAGCCAAGCTCGCCTCTCTATGCGGGCGTCGAAGCGGCCCTGGCGAGTAATGTGCTCCTCATTGAGCGCGCCCGAGCCTCCAAAGTCCCCATCGTCTTCACGAAGGTCGTCTATCAGGCTGGATTGGGCGGTCTCGACGGCGGAGTCTTCTTTCGCAAGCTACCGGTGTTGAAGATCTTCGAAGCGGGCTCGCCACTGGGCGAATTTCCGAAGGAAATCGAGCCCCGAGCAGACGAACAGATCGTCATAAAGCAATACGCATCGGCGTTTTTTGGAACATCCTTGGCCTCCAGTTTGGTGGCCATGGGCGTCGACACTTTGGTCATCGGGGGCTTCTCGACGTCAGGCTGCGTCCGCGCCAGCGCGGTAGACGCGCTGCAGCTCGGCTTCATACCGTTTGTCGTGAGGGAGGCGGCGGGAGACCGTGACGCTTCGGTGCATCAAGCCAACCTGTTCGACCTTCAGGCCAAATATGCCGAGGTCATTTCCGAGGAAGATGCGCTCTCGCGCATCGCGAGCAGCCGCCGATCTTGACGAAGGAGCTTGAGACCGCTCCACAAGGACGGCTCTCGGTCCCTGGAAATGGAGCCGCTTGCTAGGATCCCTCCACCCGCGCGTCGATCCATTTCAGGATGAGGTCCGCGATCCGCAGGTTGTTCTTGTCCTGCATCAGCATGTGGCTGTTGCCGCGTATGCCCAGCTCGGCGGTCGCGATGATGTCAACTTGACCGCCAGCGGCCTTGATGCGCGCGGCATAGGCGCGGCAGCCATCGAGGCGGTTTTGCCATGTGATGCCGCCCAGCCCCGTCGGAACCACCAGGTTGTCGCCGAACACGACCAGGGTCGGGATCTTGGCCAGCTTGGCGATCTGCTCGTCCGTGTAGGCGCCCCGGCAGGCGCCCGGCTCGATGGCGACAATGCCGGCAACGCCCGTGGGGTCGATCAGCGCCGCATCCATCGGAAAAGGTCCCGACTGCGAGTGGCTGATGAGGACGGCGTGGTTCAGCTGGATCGCGAGATCCGACAAAGCCTTCAGCGTCGGATTGGGAAACGGAACTTGCGAGCTGAGGTCGGGAATGGCCTGCTTGGAGAGTTCGCCAATGGCCTCGACCGGAAACTGTTGTCCTGGGAAGGCTTCGCCGAACTTCGGCCCGAAGCGGAAGTTGGTCCAGACGCCCACTCGGTCGCCGAAGCGGAAGGCCCCCTGTCCCATCGCGGCTGGCGCGCCGGGCGCGGTCGGCGCGACCGATCCGGTCGGCGCGGCGCTGGCGCCGGACAACCTGTTGTTCAGCGCGGCCTGGTTGAACCCCGAGCGCGCCCGGCCGACTTGGTCCACGACGTAGGTCGGATGCGCCTCGCGGACGAAGTACTCAAACCACCCCATGCGACCGTCGGGCGTGGTGTCGTAGCTTTTGCCGCTGAGCGCCGCGCCATGGATCATCACCACCGGAATCTTCGCCTTGCCGACCGGGACCATGTACTCGACGTACATCTGGTCGACCGTGACGCTGTCATCGGGGCCGAGGAGGATCTCGCTCGCCTTCTGCTCCACCGAGCGACCGCCCACGAAGAAGCTGCCCCGGCGCTTCAAGACCAGGGGCTTGTCGGGAATCTGGACGGACTTCAGCGTCTGCGACACGGCCGTGGGCGCGAGGCCAAGGACACCAAAGGTCGCGCAGAGCGCCATGACACTGGCGCGGAACGAACGGCTGGCGGTCACGCCCATTGTCGATCTCCCTTAGAACATCGAAAGAAGGCTATCGCGGCGATAAAGCCTCGATTAGCGGGCGGAAACGACTTGGTGTTTTTAGCCGATCTAACAAATGTGTCCGCGATGGCCGCTTAGCGTTCCTTGAACCGGAGCGCCTCGATCAGCAGCGAGAAGGCCGGCGAGGCGTGTCTGCGGCTGGGATAGTAGAGATGATACCCCGTGAACGGCGGGCACCAGTCTTCCAGCACGCGGATCAACTCTCCGGAGGCGATGCAGGGCGCGGCGACATCCTCGGGCATGTAGGCCAGACCAAGACCCTGCAGCGCCGAGTCCAGACGCTGGCGAATGGTGTTGAACACCAGTTGCCCGTCGACCCGCACCTTCACCTCGCGTCCATCCCGCTCGAACTCCCACGGGAAAAGGCCGCCATAGGTCGGCAGGCGCATGTTGATGCAGTTGTGGTCCGTGAGGTCTTGGGGTGAGAGCGGCCGCTGGCGCCCTTCGAAGTACGCCGGTGATCCGACGACAGTCATGCGCATGTCGGGGCCGATGCGCAGAGCGATCATGTCCTTGGCCACCTGCTCGCCAAGACGTACGCCGGCGTCGAACCCCTCAGAGACAATGTCCACCAGTCCATAGTCGACGACGATCTCGACACGGATGTCCGGATACTCCGGCAGAAGCCTGGACAGGCCCGGCTGCAGGACCGCGCGCGCCGCGTGTTCGCCGGCGGTGATCCGGATCGTGCCGGCGGGTCGCTCGCGCATGTCGGCGAGCGCCGCCAGCGCTTGCTCGATTTCCTCGAAGCGCGGGGCGATGGTTTGCAGCAGGCGCTCTCCCGCCTCCGTGGGCGCCACGCTGCGCGTCGTGCGCGTCAGGAGGCGAACGCCCAGCCGCCCTTCCAGGCCCTTGATCGTCTGGCTAAGCGCCGAGGGCGACACGCCAAGCTTGGCCCCGGCGCGCGTGAAGCTGCGCTCCTTGGCCACCGCGGCGAACGCGGCCAGTTCGTCGAAACCCTGAGCCATTTATTAGTCCCGCTAAAAACGACATGGCGATTATGGGGCCTAATCGCCGGAACCAGCCAGGCCTATCTTGCCAACCATGCGAAGGCGCAAGGGGGCTCCGCGTTCGCGACAGCAAACGGAGCACCACATGGAAAAGCGCATTCTTGGGCGCGGCGGTCTCGAGGTTTCGGCCCTGGGCCTCGGCTGCATGGGCCTGAGCCACGGCTATGGCCCGGCCGTCGACAAGGACGCCGGGATCGCGCTGATCCGCGCCGCCGTCGAGCAAGGGGTCACCTTCTTTGACACAGCCCAGATCTACGGCGAGGCCAATGAGGCCATGGTCGGCGAGGCGCTGGAGCCGTTCAGAGACCAAGTGGTGATCGCCACCAAGTTCGGCTTCGAACCGGGCCAGTCGTTCGGCGAGCAGAAGCTCTCCAGCCGTCCCGAGACCATCCGCCAGGTGACCGAGGGCTCACTGAAGCGTCTGCGGGTCGAAGCCATCGATCTCTACTATCAGCACCGGGTCGATCCCGACGTGCCGATCGAGGACGTGGCGGGTACGGTCCGGGACCTGATCGCCGAAGGCAAGGTCAAGCACTTCGGTCTTTCCGAAGCCGGCGTCGAGACCATCCGGCGAGCCAACGCCGTGCAGCCGGTGACGGCGCTGCAAAGCGAATATTCCCTCTGGTGGCGAGAGCCCGAGCAGGCGGTGATCCCGACCCTGGAGGAGCTCGGCATCGGCTTCGTGCCCTTCAGCCCGTTGGGCAAAGGCTTCCTGACCGGGTCCATCGCCGCCGACGCGACCTTTGGCAAGGACGACTTCCGCAGCATCGCGCCGCGCTTTGGCGGTGAGGCGCTCAGCGCCAACCAGGCCTTGGTCGCGGTGCTGAAGGACCTGGCGGCGCAAAGGGGCGCGACACCGGCCCAGATCGCTCTGGCCTGGCTGCTGGCCCAGAAGCCGTGGATCGCGCCGATCCCTGGCACCACCAAGCTTCACCGACTCTCCGAGAACCTGGCCGCCGCCGATCTTGAGCTTGGCGCCGCGGATCTGGCCGCGATCGCGGCGGCGGTGTCGCGGGTGACGGTCCAGGGCGACCGCTATCCGGCCCATCTGCAAGCCCGTGTCGGGCGGTGAGATGAACGCCATGTCTCGACGCGCCGCCTTGAGCGCCCCCGCCGCCCTGTTGCTCGCCACAAGCGCCGCGGCTTGCGCGGAGGAACGGACGGCGACGGCTTCGCGCACCCTGGTGGCGTACTTCAGTCGCTCGGGAAACACGCGGGTCATCGCCGGCCAACTGCACCGGGAGCTGAAGGCCGATCTCTTCGAGATCCTGCCCGCCACGCCGTATCCCGAGGACTACGAGCAGACGGTGGAACAAGCCCGCCAGGAGCGCGACGCCGGCGTTCGGCCGCCGTTGAAGGCGAGCGTCCCGAACATCGCCGCCTACGACACCGTCTTCCTCTGCTTTCCGATCTGGGGCGAGACCGCGCCGCCGATCGTCCGCAGCTTCCTGGCCGCGCACGATCTGGCCGGCAAGACGATCCGGCCGGTGATCACCCACGGGGGCTATGGCCTGGGCGACAGCCTCGCGGTCCTCAAAAGCCACGCCCCGAGCGCCCGCCTGGAACCGGCCTTCTCGATGGAGGCCGACCAGGAGCGACGCACCATGACCCAAGTCCGCGAATGGCTCGGCGCGATCGCGCGAGCCTGACCTCATTTACCGGAGCACCCACATGCAAAAGCGCAAACTCGGCCAAGCCGGCCTTGAAGTCTCCGCCCTCGGCTACGGCTGCATGGGCCTGAGCGCCGCCTATGGTCCGGCGACGCCTCACGACGAAGCGGTCGCGGTCATCCATGCGGCGTTCGACGGCGGCGTCACCCTGTTTGACACCGCCGAGGCCTACGGTCCCTTCGACAACGAAGCCCTGCTGGGCGAGGCGGTCGCGCCGTTCCGCGACCAGGTGGTCATCGCCACCAAGTTCGGCTTCGACATCGACCTGGAGACGGGCGCCCGGACCGGTGGCCTCAACAGCCGGCCCGAGCACATCAAGGCCGTCGCCGAGGCGCAGCTGAAGCGTCTGCGCACCGACCACATCGACCTGCTCTACCAGCATCGGGTCGATCCGGCCGTGCCGATGGAGGATGTGGCCGGCGCGGTGAAGGACCTGATCGCGGCCGGCAAGGTCAAGCACTTCGGGCTTTCGGAACCCGGCCTGGAGTCCCTGCGGCGGGCGCATGCCGTGCAGCCCCTCACCGCCGTGCAGAATGAATATTCGCTGTGGACCCGCGACGTTGAGCATAATGGCGTGCTGGCGGCCTGCGAGGAGCTCGGCGTCGGCTTCGTGCCCTTCAGCCCCCTGGGCGCGGGCTTCCTGACCGGCAAGATCGATACGACCACCCAGCTGGACCCGACCGACTTCCGTTCCTTCTCGCCGCGCTTCGCCGCCGACGCCCGCGCCGCGAACATGGCCTTGGTCGATCTCCTCAAGACGATCGCCGCGCGGAAGTCGGCGCCCCCGGCCCAGATCGCGCTGGCCTGGCTGCTGGCCCAACGGCCCTGGATCGTGCCGATCCCCGGCACCACCAAGCTTCACCGCCTTTCCGAGAACCTGGGCGCGGCCAGCGTCGAGCTGACGGCCGAGGATCTGGCGGCGATCGAAGAGGCCGCCGCGAAGATCCCAATCCAGGGCGCGCGGCTGCCCGAAGCCGTCCTGGCCCAGACCGGCCGCTAGCCTGACCCGACGCGACAGGAGATATCCATGGACGACAAGAACCCCACGACCTCCGGCGTCGGACGCCGCGACCTGCTCGCGCTGAGCCTTGCGCTGCCGGCCGCCGTGGCCGCAGGCGCCGAGGCCCAAGCGAAAGCCACTCCCTCCGCGTCGAGCTTGGGACGCCGCAAGCTGGGCAGCCTCGAGGTGTCGAGCATCGGCATGGGCGTGCAGAATATGCACCGCGCCTATCCGACCACGATCCCGTATCGCCCCGAGATGGTGAACATCATCCGCGCCGCCCACGAGCGCGGCGTCACCTTCTTCGACACCGCCGAGGCCTACGGCCCGTTCGAGAACGAGCGCATCCTCGGCGAAGCGATCGCCTCGTTCCGTGACAAGGTGGTGATCACCAGCAAGTTCGGCTGGAACATCGACCCCGAGACGGGTCGGCGCGGCCCCGGCCTCAACAGCCGCCCCGAGCACATCAAGGTCGCGGTCGAAGGCATGCTCAAGCGCCTGCGCACGGACCGGATCGACCTGCTCTATCAGCACCGCGTCGATCCGCGGGTCCCCATCGAGGACGTCGCCGGCGCGATCAAGGACTTGATGACCCAGGGCAAGGTTCTGCACTGGGGCCTCAGCGAGATGGGGCCCCAGACCCTTCGCCGCGCCCACGCCGCCCTTCCGGTCACCGCCGTCCAGAACGAATATTCGCTGCTCTGGCGCGGGCCGGAAAAGTGGGTGCTGCCGACCTGCGAGGAGCTCGGCATCGGCTTCGTCTGCTGGAGTCCTCTGGGCGTCGGCTTCCTCAACGGGGCCATCGACGCGAGCACTCGCTTCGCCGACGGCGACATCCGCAAGGTGGAGGGCCGCTTCTCCCCCGAGAACCTGCCCAACAATCTGGCCCTGGTGGGTCTGCTGAAACGCTGGGCCGAGCGCAAGTCGGCGACGCCCGGCCAGATCGCCCTGGCCTGGCTGCTGGCTAAGAAGCCGTGGATCGTGCCGATCCCGGGCACGACCCAGATGGCGCACATGGTCGACAACGTCGGCGCGGCGGCGATCCAGTTCACGCCCGCCGAGCTCGGCGAACTCACCGCCGCCGCTTCGGCGATCCAGATCCAGGGCCTGCGACTGCCCGAGGGCGTCCTGGCCTTCTCCGAGGTCGAGGCCCCCGCCCGCACCTGACGCCGACCCTTTCAAGCAGGAGTTTCCCATGAAGCCTGTCGCAGCCGCTATCGCGGCCCTCGCCCTGGCGACGCCGGCCGAGGCTCAGGAACGCAAATCCGTGGCGCCCAAGGCCATGCAGGCGGTCGCGCCGGGCCTTGCGCGCTACACCGACGACGTGCTGTTCGGCGACGTCTGGATCAGCCCCGCCCTGAGCCCGCGCGATCGTAGCCTGGTGACCGTGTCGGTGCTGATCGCCACCGGCAAGACGGCGCAGCTGACCGGCCACTTGGGGCGCGCGCTCGACAATGGCGTCAAGCCGACCGAGATCGCCGGGATCGCCACCCAGCTGGCCTTCTACACAGGCTGGCCAAACGCGGTCTCGTCGCTGGAGGTGATCGATAAGGTCTTCACCGAGAGAGGCGTGGATAAGATGGCGTTACAGGCGCCGGTGGCCGCCAGTCTGCCCGCTCCCGCCTCGGACGCCGCTCGAGCTCGGGCCGTGGCGGCGAACATTGGGCCGGTGGCGCCCAAGCTGGCGGCGCTGACCAACGATGTGTTGTTCGCCAACCTGTGGCGGCGATCCGACCTCGGTCCGCGCGATCGCAGCTTGGTCACCATCGCCGCGCTCGCCGCCAATGGCGATGAAGCCGGGTTGGCGTTCCATATCGACCTGGGTCTCGAAAACGGTCTCACACGCGCCCAGATCGGCGACCTCCTGACCCATCTGGCGTTCTACGCCGGCTGGCCCAAGGCGACCGCCGCTGTCGCCGTCGCGGACAAGGTGTTCAAGGTAAAGGACGCCGAACCGGCGGCCCCGGCCGCCGCCGCTCTGGAGGTCATTCCGCCTGGCGCGCGTCCAGTCCAGGGACCGTCCGCCACCTTCAGCGGGGCCGTCACCGTGACCTCGCCGTTCAGGGGCAGCGGTCAGGCCCGGCTCGGCGGCGCGACCGTCACTTTCCAGCCTGGCGCGCGGTCCAACTGGCACACCCATCCGCTAGGCCAGCTCCTCATCGTCACCGCGGGCGAGGGTCTTGTGCAGGCTGAGGGTGAGCCTATCCGGCGGATCAAGCCTGGCGACGTCGTCTGGACCCCACCCGGCGTGAAGCATTGGCACGGCGCGGCTCCGACCAGCGCCTTGACCCATGTCGCCGTCGCCGAAGCCTTGGATGGCGTCAGCGTGACCTGGCTGGAGCCCGTGACCGACGCCGAATATCGCGCATCGCCATCCGCCAGCGACGCTGCTTCCTCCGCCTCGAAGCCGTGACCGGCGCGTCAAGCAAATCAACCCATGGAGTTCCGATGACCAGCGTCCCCATCGGCAAGAATAGACGCGAGTTCCTAGGCGCTTCAGCGCTCGTCCTTTCAGCTTCGGTTCTAGGAGTCACCACGATGACCACGACCCCCGCCTCGGCCGCGGCCGAAACAACCAATCCCTTCACCCTCGTCTATGGCGGAGCCATCGCCAGGAACGAGCCGGGCAAGGTCAACATCCACCCGGTCACCTACAAGCTCGGCGGCCTGGACATCGTCGCCAATGTCTACACGCCGGCGAACTACGCTCCGGGGCAGGCCTATCCGGCGGTCGTGGTGGCGCACCCCAACGGCGGGGTGAAGGAGCAGGTCGCGGGCCTCTACGCCCAGCGCCTAGCCGAGCAGGGCTACATCACCATCACCGCCGACGCAGCCTATCAGGGCGGCAGCGGAGGCCTGCCGCGCAGCGTGGACAAGCCGATGTTCCGGATCGAGGACATCCACGGCATGGCGGACTTCATCACCCGCTATCCCGGGGTCGACGCCGAGCGCCTGGGGCTGTTTGGAATCTGCGGCGGGGGTGGCTACTCGCTGGCGTCGGCCAAGACCGACAAGCGCTTCAAGTCGATCGCCACGCTCAGCATGTTCAATTCCGGTCGGGTCCGCCGCAACGGCTATCAGGATTCGGCCCTGGCGACGATCCAGGACCGCCTGAAGCAGGCCTCGGCCGCCCGCGCCCAGGAAGCCGCCGGCGGCGAGATTCTCTATTCCGGCGACGCCAACCTGAGCGACGCCCAGATCGCGGCCCTGCCCTTCGATCTCTATCGCCAGGGCTATGAGTACTACTGGAAGACCCATGCCCACGCGGGCTCGACGTTCAAATATACGACGAGCAGCCTGCTGGACCTAATGCGGTGGGATGCGACCGACCAGATCGCGTTGATCGACGTCCCGCTGCTGATGATCGCCGGCGGCAAGGCCGACAGCCTCTACATGACCGAGGACGCCTTCGCCAAGGCGACCGGAACCAAGGACAAGACGTTGTTCAAGATCGACGGCGCCACGCACATCGAGACCTATTGGGTTCCGCGATATGTCGACGCCGCGATGGACCAGCTCACGCCGTTCTTCAAAAGGACGCTGGGCGCTGGTTAGTCCTGAGATCAACAACGCCGGGCCGTGATGGCTCGCGTGTCGAGAGTTGATCAGGCAAAGGCCCTCTGATCGGGGTAGCGCCGCGACTGAACGGTAGCGGACGCGGCGACCTCGCCCACGACGATCAGCAGCGGCCCGCCTCCGGTCCGGAGCGGAACGGCGCCCAGGTCGGCCAGGGTCATCTCCGTCAGCCGAGCATGCGCCGCGCCAGCGCTCTCGACGGCCGCCACGGGCGTGCTGGCGGATCGTCCCTCGGCCATCAGCGCCCGAGCAAGCATCGGCGCGGCTTCGGCGCCCATGTAGACCGCCACAGTGGCTTCTGGATCACCGCCCATCCGCCAATCGCCAGCCATGGCGCCATTCTCGACACGCGCCGTGGTGAAGATCACGCGCCGCGCTTCGCCCCGATGGGTCAGTGGGAAGCCGAATTGAGCGGCCGCCGCGCAGGCGGCGGTGACTCCGGGCACCACCTCGGTGTCGACGCCGAAGCGTTCGAGGAACGCCTTCTCCTCTCCGACGCGGCCGAAAATCGACGGGTCCCCGCCCTTCAGGCGCACAACCCGCAGACCTCGGCGCGCCAGGCGGAGCATAAGGCGATTGATCTCATCCTGCTTCATGCTGGGCTTGCCGGCGCGCTTGCCGGTCTGGATCCGGACGCAGCCGGGCGGCGCCAGCGCGACGGCCTCTTCGGAGCATAGGGCGTCGTAAAGCAGGGCTCCCGCGCTCTCGACCGCGCGGACGGCGCGAACCGTCATGAGATCCACCGGGCCAGGCCCGGCGCCGACCAGCAGCACCCTGCCGAGTTTGCTTTCAGCCAGCATGCAAGGGCTCCTTTGGCGCTACGAGGAAGGCGTTGATCATGCGCTTGATTTCGGGACGACAGGACCCGCAGTTGGTCCCCGCCCCTGTCGCCGCGCCCACGGCGTCGGCGTTGTCAGCGCCCGAGGCGATCGCGGCCGTGACAGCCTTGGCGCCGACCTTCAGGCAGGCGCAAACCATCGGTCCTTTGTCGACCGATGCGCCTGGCGGGCGCCCGAACAGCAGGGCGGAACGCGCTTCGGCGGTCAGATCCGTCTGGAACAAGTCGACCAACCAGTCGCGGGGCGGCAGGCGGCCGGTCGTCGTCATGTAAAAAACGGCGATCAGCTGGTCGCCCGCGACCCAGGCCTCCCGGCGCGCGCCGGTCGCGGCGTCCTCATAGGTGACGAGTTCGCCGGCCAGCCTCTTGGTCAGGGCCTTGCGGAGGGCGTCGCGCTCGACAGCGTCGCCCCGGCCGGCGAACTCGTGCTGCTGGCAGGCGTCTTGGGGAATACGCCGCCAGACAAGATCCGCCCCCAGCGGGGACATCAGGGCGGATCGACTCAGGAAGAAGCCCTTCCAGGTCTCGCGATACGGTCGCACGCGAGCGGGCGTGTGCTTGAACTCAGGCTGGCCCGAGGTCGGATCGACGTTCGGCGCGACCAGAGCGTTGGCCCTGCCCGACGGCGCGAAGGCGTCGGTCCAGTGCATGGGCATGAACAGCGAGCCGCGACGCTGGCGGTCGCTGACCTTGGCGACGGCCACCGCTTCCGCCCGCGCGGTCGTCACCCTGGCCAGGGCGCCGTCCTTGAGGCCCAGCGTGTTGGCATCGTCCGGATGGATTTCGACATAGGGCTCGGGCGCGTGGCGACAGAGGTTCGGGGCCAAACCCGTGCGAGTCATGGTGTGCCATTGGTCGCGGATGCGGCCGGTGTTCAGCGACATCGGGAACGCCGCGCTGGTCGCTTCGGCGGGGCCCCGCGGAAGAACCGGAACCATGCGGGCGCGGTCGTCAGCAGTCTGGAAGCGCCCGTCGACAAACAGCCGCGGCGTACCCCTTCCGCCCTCTCCGACGGGCCATTGGACAGGTAGAAGTTCGTCATAAGTGTCTGGAGTTAATCCAGATAGACCCGCCAAATTCAGGAAACGATCGCGGTTCTCATAGGCGGTCAGGCGCGCCCACTCGCGAAACACCGCCGCGTTGGTGGACCAGCCGAAGCCGTCGAAACCCATCGCGGTCGCGACGTCGGCCACGATCCTCCAGTCCGCGCGAGCCTCGCCTGGGGCGGGAAACAGGGCCCGTTGACGCGAGATGCGGCGCTCGGAATTGGTGACCGTGCCGTCCTTCTCGCCCCAGGCCGAGGCCGGCAGCTTGACGTGGGCGAAGGCCGTGGTGTCGGTCTCGACGCAGTCAGAGACCACGACGAACGGACACGCGGCCAAGGCTTCGCGGATCGCGCCACTATTCGGCATGCTGACCGCTGGGTTGGTGGCCATCACCCAGATCGCCCTGATCCGTCCGTCGCGAACCGCCTCGAACATCTCCACGGCCTTTAGTCCCGGGGCGCGGGCGGTGTCCGGAGCGCCCCAGAAGCGGGCGACGCGGTCGCGATCCTCGGGCGCGAAGTCCATGTGGCCGGCCAGGGTGTTGGCCATGCCGCCCGTCTCGCGTCCGCCCATGGCGTTGGGCTGGCCGGTGATCGAGAAGGGGCAGGCGCCCGGCTTGCCGATCCGGCCGGTGGCGAGGTGGGCGTTGATGATGGCGAGGCCCTTGGCCACGCCCTGGGCGGACTGGTTCGCGCCCATGGAGAAAAGGCTGACCGTCCGCGCGTTCGCGGCGAACAGGTCATAGAAGGTCCGCAGATCCTCTATCGCGACGCCGCAGTCGGCGGCGACGGTGCTGACCGACTGGTCGTTTTCCGCAAGCGCGGCGGTGACTTGCTCGAAGCCGTTCACGTGATTGGCGATGTAGTCGCGGTCGATCGCGCCGCGCTGGATGAGGTCGGCAAGTAAGCCATTCCAGAGCCGCACGTCGCTTTGCGGGGCGATGGCGAGATGCAGGTCCGCCCCTTCGGCCGTGTCGGTGCGGCGGGGGTCGATAACGACGTGCTTCTGCCCGCGCGCCTTCGCTTGCTCCATGCGCCGAAAGAGCACCGGGTGCGTCCAGGCGGCGTTGTGACCGTTGAAGACGACCAGATCCGCGAGGTCCAGGTCCTCGTAGCAGCCCGGCACGAGGTCCGCGCCGAAGGCTTGCTTGTGGGCCGCCACGGCCGAGGCCATGCAGAGGCGGCTGTTGGTGTCGATGTTGCCCGAACCGATGAAGCCCTTCATCAGCTTGTTGGCGACGTAGTAGTCCTCGGTCAGCAACTGGCCCGAGACGTAGAAGGCCACGCTGTCGGGACCGTGCCGGGCGATCGTCTCCTTGAAGCGCCGCGCCACCAGCGCCGTGGCCTCGCTCCAGCTGGCGCTCTTGCCGTTGATCGTCGGCTCCAGCAGCCGGCCTTCCAGGCCGACCGTGGCGCCAAGGGCCGAACCCTTGGAGCAAAGCCGGCCTAGGTTAGCCGGGTGCGCCGCGTCCCCGGCGATCAGGACCGAACGCCCCTCCCCCACAGCGCCCGCGACACCGCATCCAACGCCGCAGTAGGCGCAGGTTGTCTTGACGGTTCGCGGGGCGTTGGAGCCGTCGGCCATCGGTCAGCTCGCCACGACCGGCTGAGCCAGCAGGACGCGGCCATCCTTGATGCGCACCGGAACGGTGGGCGTGCAGCCCTTGCCGGCGTCGGCGCCTGTCGGCTGGCCCGTGGCCAGGTCGATGACCCAGCTATGCAGCGGACAGGTCACGCCGTGGCCATGGACGATGCCCTGGCTCAAGGGACCGTGCTTGTGTGGGCAGCGATCGACGAGCGCGAAGACCTGGCCGTCGCCGGTGCGAAACACGGCGACGTCGCCCTGCGCGGTGGCCACCCGACGCGCGCCACGCTCGGGAATATCGGATATGGCGCCGACGTCGCGCCAGTCCGGGTCGATATGGGCTTGCAGGGTCATTCGGCCGCCATCTCCATCGGAAGGGTCGCCATCGGCGCGAACTCGCCGGCCGCCACGCCGCCGGTGGCGCGCTCGGCCCAGGGATCGATCTGGGCGGTCTCCTGCGATTTCACGAAGCGGGCGAAGAGCGCGGAGCGGCTGTCGAGGTCGTCGACGGTCGTCGCGCGGATCGTGTCGAGGCCCACGCGAGCCATCCACTTGTAGATCCGCTCCAGATACCAGCCGCCTTCACGGTACATTTGCATGACCGCGGCGATGACCTGGATCGCCTGCTCCTCCGTGGCGACCTTGGTCAGCACCTCGGTTCCTTGGATGTGCAGGCCGGCGGCGCCGCCGACATGGATTTCGTAGCCGCTGTCGACACAGATGACGCCGATGTCCTTGCAGGTGGACTCCGCGCAGTTGCGAGGACAACCCGACACCGCCAGCTTGACCTTGGCCGGCGCCCACGAGCCCCACATGAACTTCTCGAGCTTGATCCCCAAGCCCGTGGAGTCCTGGGTGCCAAAGCGGCACCAGTCGCTGCCAACACAGGTCTTCACCGTCCGCAGGCCCTTGGCGTAGGCGTGGCCGCTGACCATGCCGGCGGCGTTGAGGTCGGCCCACACCGCCGGAAGGTCGTCTTTCTTGACGCCCAGCAGGTCGATGCGTTGGCCGCCGGTCACCTTGACCGCCGGAATGGCGTACTTGTCCGCGACGTCGGCGATGGCCCGCAGCTCGGCTGGGCTCGTCATGCCGCCCCACATGCGCGGGACGACCGAATAACTCCCATCTTTTTGAATGTTGGCGTGGACGCGCTCGTTGATGTAGCGCGACTGGCTGTCATCCACGTACTCGCCTGGCCAGGCGCACAGCAGATAGTAATTCAGGGCCGGTCGGCACGAGGCGCAGCCGTCGGGCGTGGTCCATTCCAGGGCCTGCATGACCGCGGGCATGGACTTCAACTCGAGCTCGACGATCGCCTTTCGCACGTCGCCATGCGGATGGTGGGTGCACTTGCACATCGGCTTGGGTCCGGACTGTGCCTTGAAGCCGTCGCCGAGCGTCAGGCGGATGACCTGCTCGACCAACGGCGTGCAGGACCCGCATGATGCCGAGGCCTTGGTCACCGCGCGGACGTCGTCCAGCGTGGTCAGGCCCTGGGCCATGATGGCGCCCGTGATCGCACCCTTGCAGACGCCGTTGCAGCCGCAGATTTCCTGCGTGTCGGGCATGGCCGCAACGGCCGCGCTAGGGTCCAGGCCCGAGAGCCCCTCCGTGATCGCCTGCCCGAAGATCAGGGTCTCGCGGATTTCCGCGACATCTGTCCCCGCCTTCATCAGATCGAAGTACCAACCGCCGTCGGCCGCGTCGCCGAACAGCACCGCGCCGGCGACCTTGCCGTCTTCGATAACCACGCGCTTGTAGACGCCACGAGCGGCGTCGCGGAACACGATGTCCTCGCAACCATCGCCGCCGGCGAACTTGCCCGCCGAGAAGACGTCGACGCCCGAGACCTTCAAGCGTGTCGAAAGGACCGAGCCGGCATAGGCGCCCTCGCCGTCCGTCAGCGCCTCGGCCAGGGCCCGGCACATGTCCCAGATGGGCGCGACCAGGCCGTAGCAATTGCCGCGATGCTCGACGCACTCGCCCACGGCGAACACGGCCGGATCGGACGCGCGCATGGCGTCGTCGACGATAACCCCGCGATTGACCCGCAGATCGGCCGCCTTGGCCAGCGAGGCGTTCGGACGGATGCCCACGGCCATGACCAGCAGGTCGCAAGGCAGGACGCGGCCATCCTTGAGCTTCAATCCGGCGACCTTGCCATCCTCGCCGACGATCTCCTCGGAGTGGGCGCCCAGCACGGTCTCCACACCGCGGTCGGCCAGCGCTTCCCGCAGCAGATAACCGGCGCTCTCGTCCAGCTGGCGTTCCATCAAGACGTCCATCAGGTGGACGACCGTGGCCGCCATCCCGCGGCGGGCGAGGCCATAGGCGGCTTCGAGACCCAGCAGGCCGCCGCCGATGACCACGGCGCGGGTGTTCGACTTGCCGGAGGCCTCGACCATCGCCTCGACGTCGTCGAGGTCGCGGAACGTGACCACGCCCTTGAGATCCGAACCCGGCAGCGGCAGGCGGAAAGGGTCCGAACCGGTGGCCAGGATCAGCTTGTCGTAGCCAGCCTCAAGACCGCCCTCGGCGACAACCTTGCGGCCGCCCAGATCGACCGCCGTGACGGCGCGACCGGCGTGCAGGGTGATCCCGTTGTCGCGGTACCAGGCCTCGTCATTGATGACGATGTCATCGAAGGTCTTCTCGCCCGCCAGCACCGGCGAGAGCATGATGCGATTGTAGTTCACCCGCGGCTCGGCGCCGAAGATGGTGATGTCGTAGCGGGCGGGATCGCGCTTGAGCACTTCCTCGACCGCCCGGCAGCCGGCCATGCCGTTGCCGATGACGACCAGACGTTCTTTCGTCATGGGTCTATCTCGCTTGTCGGAGGAAAAGGATCAGACGCGGACCGAAGCGGTCTCGCCGTGCAGGGTCGGCCAGATGGCGCGCCAGCGGGCCTTGAGGCCGTGCAGCGCGACCAGGGCGAACAAGGCCAGGAGGGCGAAGCCGATGAAACCGGACTGGTAGGAGCCGGTCATCTTCTTGGCCAAGCCCAGGGTGGAGGCCAGGTAGAAGCCGCCAATTCCCCCGGTCATGCCGATCAGGCCGGTCATGACGCCGATCTCCTTGCGGAAGCGCTGGGGCGCCAGCTGGAAGACCGCACCGTTACCGGCGCCCAGCGCCAGCATCGAGAACATCAACACCGCCAGGGCGATGGAGGCCGTGGGCAACTGGAAGCTCGCCACCGTGAGGCCCAGCGCGGCCAAGGCGTAGACAAAGCTCAGGGTCCGCACACCGCCAAAGCGGTCGGCCAGCGCGCCGCCCACCGGGCGAACGAACGAGCCAGCGAAGACGCAGGCGGCCGTGAAGAAGCCGGCGACGACCGGGTCCAGGCCGTACTCGGAGTTGAAGTACATGGTCAGCGACGAGGCCAGGCCAACGAAGCCGCCGAACGTGACCGCGTACAGCAGCATCAGCCACCACGCGTCCGGGACCTTCAGCACGTCCAGGTATTCGCTCAACTTCTTCGGCGCGGGCTGTTCCGGCGCGTCCTTAGCCAGCAGCATGTAGACCACGAAGGCGATCGCCAGCGGGATCGCCGCCAGGCCGATCACGGTCTGCCAGCCGAACACCTTGGCTAGGCCAGGCGCGAACAGGGCGGCCAGGGCCGTGCCCGAATTGCCGGCCCCAGCGATGCCCAAGGCCAGGCCCTGGTGCTCCTGCGGATACCAGCGCGAGGCCAGCGGCAAGGCGACGGCGAACGAAGCGCCGGCCACGCCCAAGACGACCCCCAGGGCCAGAACCTGGTGATAATCGTGGATGCCGACCGCCCAGGCCAGGACCAACCCCGCCAGTACGATCAACTGGCCGATCATGCCCGTCTTCTTCGGACCGATACGGTCCACCAGCACGCCGTTGACCAAGCGCAGCAAAGCGCCAGCCAGAACGGGAACGGCGACCATCAGGCCCTTCTGCGCGGGATCGAGGTGGAAGTCCTTGGCGATGGCCACGCCCAGCGGCCCCAGGATCACCCAGACCATGAAGCTGAGATCGAAATAGAGGAAGGCGGCGAAAAGGGTCGGCGCATGGCCGGCCTTCAGGAAGTCGCGAGAGATCATGACGGCCTCGGATGTCTGCGTGTCTGCGAGAGCGGAGCGTCAGCGCTCCGGATGGCTGACCGCATCCGAGCGGTCCTCTGGCAGCCGCGAACGCCGTTGTTCGTTGGCCTGATCGACAGGGAAAACGATGTCGGGATGCCTGTCACGCGCGCTCAAGCGCCAACCCGGTCGCCAGCCCCAGGCGCACGTTTGCGCGCCACCCTCGCTCTAGCGGCGCCCACGAAACAGGCGGATCAGCTCTAGAGGCGGGCGATGGTGAAGCTCTCCGCGTAGGCGCGCGCCTTGGCGGGATCAAAGGGGATCCCATCGAACAGGCGGGCCCTCACCGGTTCGACGGCGTCGGGGAAGATCAGCGCGGGCTCCAGCACGGGGCCGAGCGACAGCGCCGCGTCTCGATAGAGATCCGGCCGATAAACCTGGTCGACGATCGCCTCCAGGTCCCGGTTCGCGTCGATCTGCCCCCAACGGATCATCTGAGACAGGAACCACAGCGCATGCTCGCGGCGCGGCAGCCCCGCGGCGTCGCGGTGGAATACCACCTCGTGCTCCAGGGCCCTGGCGATCGCCGACGGCGCCGCCTCGATACGATCTGGGCCGGCGAGATGCGCGATCAGCGCGTCCCGGTTTTCGGGAGCATCAGCCCAAGCCGCTCCGCGAATGACCGCGCGCAGAAGCGCTCGTAACTCGTCGGGATTCTGGGCGGCCAGCAAACCGCTAACGCCGAGGACCTTGTCCGGACCACCCGGCCAAAGCTGGGACGAAGCCGCCAGGATGCGACCTATCCCTTCCAGTTCGGCGACCGCGTTCCAAGGCGCGCCAACGCAGAAGCCGTCGATCTCCCCTGCCCGCATCCGCTCAACCATGCGCGGCGGCGGGATGACGACTAGTCGCACGTCGCGGTCCGGGTCGATGCCTCCCTGCGCCAGCCAGTAGCGCAGGAGATAGTTGTGCATCGAGTAGGGAAAGACGACGGCGAAGGTCAGTGGCCCATCGCCCCGAGCGCGCCGCTCGGTGATCAGGGCCTGGAGCCGCGCGGCCGAGGGTGGCGGCCCCGCGAGGTCGGCGCCCATGCCGCCTAGCGCCTCGAAGAGCGCCATCGAAACCGTGATCGCGCTGCCGTTCCGGTTCAAGGCCAACGGCGCCAGCACGGCGCTTCTCGAATCCTCGACAGCCGTGGCCAGCGCCATCGGCGCCAGCATGTGAGCGCCGTCCAGAGCGCCGACGGCGACCTTGTCGCGGACGGTCGCCCAAGAGGCCTCCCGCACGAGCTCGACGGCCAGGCCCTCGTCCTCGAAGAAGCCCTGGGCCTGGGCCGCGATCAGCGGCGCGCAATCGGTCAGCGGAATGAAGCCAAGGCGCAGTTCGGACAAGCCGCTCACGAAGCGTCCCCCTTCAGCACGCCCGCGAACGCCAAGAGATCGGCGGCGATCACGCCGATCGGTTTGCCGCGATCCATGGCCAGCTTTCGCAGCAAGCGGTAGGCGCCGTCCTCGTCCAGGCCTCGCTCCTTCATCAGCAGGCCCTTGGCCCGATCCACCACCTTGCGCGACTCCAAGTCCGCCTTTGCTCTCGCCAGATCGCTTCGCAGCTGGCGCGTCAGGGCGAACCGGCTCATCGCCACATCGAGGATGGAGCGAATGCGGTTGGGCGCCAGACCATCGACCACATAGGCGGCGACTCCGGCGCGCACCGCCTGCTCGGCGAGACCCGGTTCGGACCGGTCGACGAACATCACAACCGGATGGCCGTGGCTCGACTCCTTTAGACTGTCGAGCGTGTCACGGTCGGGACTCTCGGCGGCGATGACCACCACGTCCGGCGCGAACGATAGAACCTCGGCTTCGTCGTAGAGGGCTGAATGGCGCACCTCGAGAGGCTCGATACCCTCGAGCCCTTCGGCCACCAATTCGGCCCGGACCTGATCGGGGTCTATGACGAGGACGCGCATGAGGCTGACCTAGGCGTTATCGGACAGGTTTGTGGAGCGCTGCGGCGCCGCTGATCTTTGCAAAGTCCAAACTGCCTAAATCAAGGGCGCCGTCCAGGTTGCCGGGAGGAGCAGGTTCAGGCCGCCCGCCGCGCATACAAGAACTCGATCACAGCGGCGCGCGCGTGGACGTAGGTCGGATGCTCGGCCACGGCGAGACGATCTCGCGGCCGGGCGAGCGGCACGTCCATCACCTGACCGACACAGGCGCGTGGACCGTTGGTCATCATCACGATGCGGTCCGACAGCAAGGTCGCCTCATCCACGTCGTGGGTGATCATCAGGACGGTGTTTCTCAGCGCCGCGTGAATCTCCATCACGCTGTCCTGCAGATGAGCTCGGGTCAGGGCGTCCAACGCGCCGAAGGGCTCGTCCAGCAGCAACACCTTGGGCTCCATCGCCAAAGCCCGAGCGATGCCGACACGCTGCTTCATGCCGCCCGAGATTTCCGATGGCCGCTTGTCCAGGGCGTGGGTCATCTTGACCAGCTCGAGGTTATGCAGCGTCCAGTCCCGGCGTTCCGCGCCCGACTTGGTTCCGCCGAACACCTTGTCGACCGCTAGGGCGACGTTCTCGCGCACGGAGAGCCACGGCAGCAGCGAGTGGTTCTGGAAGACGACGGCGCGATCGGGTCCGGGCGCGTTGACCTCCTGCTTGTCCAGGATCACCGCGCCCGTCGTGACCGGCGTCAGGCCCGCCACCACATTGAGCAAGGTGGACTTGCCACACCCCGAATGACCGATGATCGAGACGAATTCGCCCTTCTCGATCTTGAGGTCGATCCCGGTCAGGACCTCGCTGCGGACGGCGCCTTTGGCGAAGGTGACGCCGACGTTCTCGATGGAAAGATAGGCCTTGGCCATGGTCCGCGCTCCTAGCTGACGGCGTTGCCGCGCGAGACGAAGTGGCCGATCAAGGCCACGAGACGATCGAGGAAAAAGCCCGTCATGCCGACCCAGGCCAGGGCCACGATGATGTCGGCGATGCGCGAGGCGTTGTACTGGTCCCAGATGAAGAAGCCGATGCCGACGCCGCCCAGCAGCATTTCCGAGGCGACGATGGCTAGCCAACTCATGCCGATGCCGATGCGCAGGCCCGTGAAGATGTAGGGCGTGGTGGCGGGCAGTAGGATCTTGAAAAAGTACTCGACCGGCGACAGGCGCAGCACCCGGGCGACGTTGACGTAGTCGCTGGGGATGTTCCGCACGCCGACAGCGGTGTTGATGATGATCGGCCAGATCGCGGTGATGAAGATCACGAACAGGGCCGACGGATTGGCCTGATGGAAGGCCGCCAGCGAGATCGGCAACCACGCCAGCGGCGGCACGGTGCGCAGGACCTGGAAGATCGGATCCAGTCCTCGGTGCGCCCAGCGGTTCGAACCGACGAAGACGCCCAGCAGGACTCCGCAGACGGCCGAGATCGAGAAGCCGATCCCCACGCGCTTCAGGCTGGTGAACACATGCCAGAAAAGGCCCTTATCGACGCCGCCGTTGTCGTAGAACGGATGCAGGATCAGGTCCTTGGACTCCAGCCAGACCTGCTTGGGCGACGGCAGACCCGCGTAGGAGTCGCCGACCAAGGCCTGCCAGGCGACCAAAAGGACCAGCAGCGTTAGCACCGGCGGAGCTCCGACGCTGACGCAGGCCTTGGCATGCCGTCCCAGCTCCGGCAGCAGGGGCGGTTTGGCTGGTGGCGACGCCACCGGGATGACAGGAATCGCCGCGTTGAACGAGGGCTTGGGATAGGTCATGGCGCGCTCTCCCCTCAAACCAGCTTCTTGATCGGCTGGCTGGCCAGGTAAGCTCCCGGATTGGCCGGATCGAACACCTTGCCGTCGAAGAACCGCTCAACACCGCGGCTATCGCTGGCCGGGCCGGCCTGGCCGATCGTCTTGGCCGCGGCGCGCCAGATATCGGAGCGATTTACCTTGTCGACGAGAGCCTTGGTGTTGGTCTTCTGAGGCAACACGCCCCAGCGGATGTCCTCGGTCAGGAACCACAGGTCGTGGGACTTGAAGGGGAAGCTGGCGTTGTCGGCCCAGAACTTCATGCGATGCGGCGAGTTCTTGAGGCTCCGGCCGTCGCCATAGTCCACCGTCCCCTGCAGGCGGGGGAGGATATCGCCCATCGGCACGTTGACGTACTGGCGGCCCGACACGATCGAGCACATCGCCGGTAGGTTCGCGGCCTTGTCGCACCACATCTGGGATTCCTGCACAGCGGCCGTGATCGCCTGCGCAGCGCGGGGGTACTTGTCGACCCACGCGGCGCGCATGCCTAGCGCCTTTTCGGGGTGGTTCATCCAGAGTTCCGAGGTCAGGCAGGCGGTGTAGCCAACCCTTTGATTGACCAGCTGGCCGTTCCAAGGCTCGCCCACGCAGAAGGCGTCCTGGGTGCCCGCCTTCATGTTGGCCACCATCTGCGGCGGCGGGATCACGATGGTGGCGACATCGACGTCCGGATTGATGCCGCCCGCCGCCAGCCAGTAACGAATCCACAGGTCATGCGTCCCGCCCCGGAAGGTCATGGCGACCTTGGCGATGTTGCCCGCCGCCCTCAGTTGCTGGAACTTGGCCTTGGCGCCGGCGCTATTGAGGCCGACCTGAACGCTCTTGAGGTCGTTGCCGACCGAAATCCCCTGCCCGTTCGTGTTGAGGCGGGCCAAGATGTACATCGGCGTCGGCGCGCCGTTGGTGATCGCGCCCGTCGTCATCAGGTACGGCATGGGCGAGAGGATGTGCGCGCCGTCGATGCCGCCTCGCTCCGAGCCCAGCACCAGATTGTCGCGCGTGGCGGCCCACGAGGCCTGCTTGACGACTTCGATGTCCGGCAGGCCGTGCTTGGCGAACAATCCGCGTTCCTTGGCGATGATGAGCGGCGAGCTGTCGGTCAAGGCGATGAAGCCGAGCCGGGCCTTGGCGATCTCGGGTCCCGCGCCAGCGGCATGGGCCCCGGCCGGGAAAGCGGCCTTGGCGGCGGCGACCGTGGCGGCGGCGCCCATCAGGGCGTGGCGACGGGTCAGGCCGGACGTGGTGGTGTCGGTCTTGCTCATGGTCATGCGTCCTGGGGCTAGAACTTGTATTCGAGGGTGAGCCAGGTCTTGGTACGCGAGGCTGGCGGCGCGGCCGTGCCGACCGGGACGGTCTTCACCCGCTGGAAATCCGCGTACTTCAGCTGGACCGAGAGCTTGGTCGTGATGGCGGCGGTGAACTGCAGATCCCACTCGTGACCCAGGTTCGCGCCGGTGCGCTGGTCGTCGAAGTCGTGGTAGCGAGCCACCAGGTCGGTGTTGAAGAAGTAGGTCGCGCGAAACCGCGGCTTGACGTTCAGCGAGACGTTCAGGTCCTCGAGGCCATCAACGAAGCTCTTGTTGCCGCCCGGTGAGACGAAGGCGTCCGACCAGCCGTTGAAGGCATGGACCGTGGCCAGCGGCGTGGTGAAGCCGCGCGTCCCATCGCCCTCCAGCGACTCGTAAGAGATCTTGGCGGTGTAGATGTCGAAGGTCGCGGCGAGGTCGGCGCCGAAGTAGTCGAGGCTGAAGTCCGGCGTGTTGTGGTGGTAGTCGGACTGCCGCGCCCAGCTGGCGTTGTAGGTCAGTTGATAGAGCCCCAGCCACGTCTTGCCGGACGCCTTCGCGCCCTTGGTGATGGACGAGTTGATGGCGGAGTTGCCGAAGTCGAGGGCGTAGACGAAGCCCTGCAGACGCAACGCCTCGGCCGGCGACCACGTGGCGTTGAACAGGTGACTGTCGCTGTCCCAGTCGCGCAGTTCGCCCAGGATGCGGTTGATGTGGGAGACGTAGGCGTAGGTCGCCTTGAAACGTCCCAGCGCCACGTCGGCGCGGACGGCGTCGAAGGTCTGCTCGTCCTGGCGCCAGCCGACGTTGCCGATGAAGCGCTGGTCGTCCAGCAGGATGCGCTGGCGTCCCGCCGTGATCTGCAAGGCCGCGCTCGGCGTCCAGGTCAGCTGAGCGCGGTTCAACTCGGTCACGTCCGGATCGTTGACGATCGGATAGCGCGCCTTGTCGGCGCCGTTCAGCGGCGGCGTGGCGGCCCCCGGCACATTGACCGCGTAGTGTTCGGGTCCAGCCTGGCGGACGTCCTCAAACTCGACGAGGCCCTTCAGGCCTTTCCACTCGGCCGTCTCCCAGCCAAGGCGGGTGCGGACCGTGAACGCGTTGGCCTTGTCCAGAAGCGTGGCCGTGTGGGTCTGATCGACCGTCTCGTAACGCGCCCGGACCTCCAGGATCAGCTTCCCCGCTCCGATCTGATCGCTGATCGTCGGCGGCGGCGCGGGCGGCGGCGGTTCGACCGCCGGTTCAGACGCCATTTCAGCGGCCGGCTCTTCGGTCGGCTTCGAGGTTTGGTCTGGAGCCGTCCGCGCCAAAGCCGTGGTGCTACAGGCGAGCGCCAGCGCCGCCGCACCGCAGTGCAGCCCAAGTCGCATGGATTTCATGCCTTCATCCCCTAAGGCTAAAACAAAAAAACGCCCGGCGAGACCGCGCGCGGCGATCTCTCCGGACGTCGTTGTCCAAGCTTACCAAGCGGCTACATCGCCACTGGCGGCCCTCTCGGGCCAACGGGAAACTTCGTTGCTTCCCGTGTCTCGATCAGCAAGAGACCGGGCGGCGATGAGAACAACCGCAAAACGCCGTTCCGCGTACTGAATGATGGAAGAAAGCTTTTTTGCACAGCAACACGGCACTCCTGATCCGAAGCTTGCCCGCTATTGTTGCGCTTCGAGCGCCTTGCCCCACACGGAGAAGGCCAGCCCCTTTGACGCTCAACCAAGGCCCGCGCGTCCGCATGGCCGCGATGGGGGCTATTGGAGTAGGGGCGCATCTGGGAGGCAAATCCGCCGTTCGGAGTCAGTCGCAGGATATTGAGTCAGGCATCGCGCATGCGCGGCCTTTCCAGTCTCGGCCACGCGCCGAGCGCGTAACGCTAGCGCGGCGAGGCGCCGCGCCTCATTCGCCGCCAGGCGGCGCCAGTTTGCCGACGATCGCCTTCATCTCGATCTCGTAAGCGTCGAAGGCTCGCTCCAGGCGCCATTGGTCGCGGGCCTTTGGGCTGGCCGTCAAGACCGCCGCGCAGGGCGCCGACGGCGCGCTCCCTTTCACCGAGGCGCAAGGTCCATCCCACAGGCTGGCGCCCTGCAGAAATGAGAAAGTCAGGCTGTCGCGCGACATCTGCTTGAGCTGGCTGTAGCGGACGCCTTGCTCGACGACAGCGCGCATGTACTCGTTCGTCAGGTCGCTGCGCGAAACCCCCAGATCGTCGGTCGAGAGGGTCACTGGCACCCCGGCGGCCAGATAGAGGGGCAGCGGGTGGTCCCTGCCCTTCACGCCCAGGATCACGTCGTTACTGGTCAGGTTGATCTCGACGGCGACCTTGTCGCGCGCCATGCGCGCCAGCAGCTTGTCGGCGTCATCCTCATAGGCGACCGACACACCGTGGCCAATACGTCGCGCGCCAGCGATCTCGACGGCTTCGGTGATATGGAAGCGCATATCGCGCGGCGGCGTCAGGCCCATGGCCAGCTCGCCCGCGTGCAAGGTCAGCGGCACGTCTGGATAGAGCGTCTTGAAGAAGGCGAACAAGCGCATGTGCAGCCTGTAGTCCCGCAGCGACACCGGCCCATCCTCGGGTTCGAGGATGTTGACGCCGACATAGCGTGGGTCGGCCTTCACGAGGGCGAAGGCGGCCGCCATCTGGCCGAACACCACCTCGGGCGGACGCTGGCGCGAGATGGACAACAGATATCGCAAGGTCACGGCGCAAGCCGGTTCGGGCTTGGCCGTCCCGCAACGGTTGAGGGCGGCGATCGCCCTGTCGTTGGAGTCGGCCAGGACGGTGGAGGCCGCCGTGGCCTTGGCGATCACCGGCGCCAGTCGATCGAGCCGCTCGCGGAGAATCTTGGCGTCCAGAAGAGCGGGCGGCGAACCGTCGGCGGTCTTGATCCACGGATCGATCCACGGCAGCGCCGCCGACGCCTCGATCACGGGGCGCGAGGCGCTGGAGCCGGCCATCAGCTCCAGATAGAGCGTGTTGTCGAGCGCGGCCTGCCGCAGCGCCTCGGCCTGAATCCGCACACCGCGGTCGGCGCCGCCCACTCGGCCCGAGCGCCCGAAGGTGCGAAAGAACCGGCGATGGCCGGAGATTTCCGGAGCGCCCACGCCCTGCTCGAAGCGGCGCGTGGAGAGCGCGTCAAGGATGTCGCTGTAGAGATCCGGATCGCGCTCGGGGAGCCCCCGCAACGGCGTGAGATCCGCGTTGCCCGCGCAAGGGCCTGGCTCCAGCGATTGGGTCGATTTCGAAAAGCAGCCGTCGGCCTCGGCCGCCCAGGCCACGAAGTCCTCGGCGTAGGTTCCACCGCCGGCGTGGTTATGCAGGTCAGCGCCCTTGGGCAGCTTGGTCAGCAGAACGCGTAGCAAGGGTCGCGATGTCGCCGCCCGGGCGAACAGCGCGTCCAGATCGTCCGCCGACGCCTGGGCCCCCGCTGGCGCGCCGGAAGCCAGGTACGCCGCGGCCATCAGGGCCGCCAAGCTCATCTTGTACGCGGACGTCATTGGGTCACCTCTCGGCTCGAAAACGGCCTCGACGCATGCGCCGAGGCCGTTGATTCAAGTCAAGCAGATCAGAACTCGAAGCGAACCCCAAGTCGAGCGCGCCATACGCCCAGTTGGGCGTTGGGTTGCAGGGTTGGCTTGGTGAAGGCGGTATAGTTGTACTGCGCGCAGCTGGCGCCGACCTGCTGGGCGCAGGCGACGTTCACGACCGAGGTCAGCGGGGCATAGGTCCGGTAGGAGCCCCAATCGCTGTTGATCAGGTTCAGCAGGTTCTCGACGTCGCCGAACACCTTGAAGCGCGCCGAGCTAAGGAACGGAACGGGCACTTCCTGTTCCACATGCAGATCGACCTTGAAGTAGTCGGGCGACTTCTCGGTGTTCTTTTCGATCACCCCCTGCTTCAGGCCATTAGCCTGCACGAAGTCGCGGAACGCCTCGTAGACGGCGGTCGAGGCGTAAGTGACCTTGGAGTCGGCCGTGATGCTGGAGACATCCGGCACATACAGCAGGTAGCGGTTGGAAGCGCCGGTCGTGCCGAACAGGGTCGAGCGGCTGTTGGACGTGGTCGTGTTCATCGTCAGGCTGTAGGGCGAGCCCGAGCGCAGTTCGCCGAACAGGTTGAAGCTGGTCTTGTAGTCACCGAAGAACGCGTGGCTGTAGTCGATATTGAACTTCCAGTTGTCCCGGACCTCGTAGCTGGACGTGCCGTAGGCGGGCTGGTTGGGATCGACCATGGGCTGAGCGCCGTAGGTGCCGCTGGCCGTCGAGCCGCCCGAGGCGTAGGTGCCCATGTCCGACAGCGACTTGATGTCCGAGTAGGTGTAGCTGACGCCGGTGTCGAGGCCGAAGTCGAAGGACTTGCTAGCCCGCGCCACGGCGATCAGCGACTTGCCGCGATCGGTGTGCCTCATGGCCAGATCGCTGTTGGCGGTGTTGGTGAAGGTGTCGGCGTAGATCGGACGACCGTCGGGCGCGGTGCCCACCTGGGTCAGGCGGAAGTCGGTGTAATAGGCCGCGCTGTCGGTCTTGCCGTAGAGCAGGTCGCCGCCGAAGCGCCATCCATCGCCAAGCATGGAGCCGAGGTCCGCCGTGTAGTCGACCGACAGGTTGGCCTTCCACTGGGCGGGGAGCTTGAAGCTCGGCAGCATGAACGATGTCGGCGAGGCGCCCAGGGCGGCGGTGTTGGTCTGCAGGTAGCTCAAGACCAACGGGTCGATCTTGTTGCCCTGCACGTTGTTGAGCGCCGCCGCGCAGATGGCCGCGGCGTTGGCCACGCTGGCCGGGATCGTGCACCCCGTGCCGCCCACGGCGCGTCCCACCGTGATGGTGTTGGTGTACACGCCGGCCGCCGAGAAGCTGTTGCCAACGAAG
>CAKZJK010000532.1 GCA_936942565.1 uncultured Caulobacter sp.
CCAGGTCGATGGTCGCGATAGGCGCGGCGGCCGCGGCGGCCGCGGCGGCGGCGTGGGGAGCGTTGGCCAGGAGGGCGGCGCCCCCAGCGGCGGCCAGGGCCTGGCGTCGGTTGATCTGGGCCATGGGGCGAGCCTCTCGATAAATCAAAAAAATGGGGAGGAGGCGCGTGGCCTCCTCCCCAGCGCAGGGAACGTCAGGGAGGATTGACGCTCTAGAACTTAAAGGTGACGTCCATCAGGTAGCGACGACCATAGGAGTCGTAGCGGCCGATGCGGTTCGGATCGTTGTCACGGTACATCCGCAGCGTCTCGTTGGTCAGGTTGTTGACCTGCAGGCGCACGCTGATGCTTTCGTTGATCTTGTAAGACGAGCTGAAGTCGAGGGTCTTCTCGGCTTCCAGCGTCTGCAGATCCGAGCCGTTCCAGCCGTAGATGACCGTCATCGGCGAGTGGTACTTCCAGCCCAGGCGCGCCTCGATCGGACCGTCGGCGTACCACAGGTCGACCGTGGCGGTGTTCTTGGCGAGGCCCGTCATCCGCAGCGGATTGTTGGTCGGCGAGAACTCCTTCAGGTTCGATTCCACATAGGCGTAGTTCGAGTAGATCCCGAACTTGCTCAGCGGACCCGGCAGGAAGAAGAACGGCGTCTGGAACGTCAGCTCGACGCCCTGGATGTGGCCGCTGCCGCCGTTGGCGGGGCTGGCGACCGTGTAGGTCTGGCCGCCGAACACGACCGGCGTCTGCTTCCAGCCGATGTAGGAGTCGACGTCCTTGTAGTAGTAGGACACCGCCACCAGGGCTTCCGGACGGAAGTAGTATTCGGCCGAGGCGTCGAACTGCGTGGCCTCGAACGGCTTCAGGTTCGGGTTGCCGGCGCTGCCGGTCCACGGCGACCAGTTCGACAGGCTGCGGCTGGCGCGCAGCTCGTCGAGCGGCGGACGCGCGATGACCTTGGCCAGGCCCAGGCGCACGACCTTGCCGCCGCCGAAGTCCAGCTTGGCGTTCGCCGAGGGCAGGAAGTCGGTGTAGTCGTTGCTGACCGTGGCGGCCACGAAGGCGCTGGCGGTGTTCTGTTGCAGGCCTTCGCTGTCGGTCTCGGTGTGGACGACGCGCGCGCCGATGTTGCCGGTGACCCAAGCGCCGGCCGGGCCGTCGGCGGCGAAGTTCAGCTTGCCGTAGCCTTCGTAGACCTTCTCCTGGACGGTCCAGCGCTCGGCCAGTTCCTCGGTCGCCTTGGAGACGTCGAAGGCGTTCGCGCCGTAGGCGATGGCGGCGATCTTGTCGATGTCACCCGTCAGCAGGGCCGGCACGTTGGCGCCGTCGCTCAGCGTGTAGGCCGTCAGCAGGCTGGCCGGAACCGTCGCGCCGGTGGCGGTCGGGGCGTAGCTGAAGCTGCTGTGGCTCTTGACGCGGTCCGAGGCGCGGACGCCGAACTGAACGCTCTTGAACGCGCCGCCACCGAAGTCGCGGGTGAAGTCCAGCGCCGCGGCCTTCAGCTCGTCGTTCAGGTGCTCGGGACCGTCATACGAACCGGCGAGGTCCGCCGTCTGAGTCAGGCTCAGGCTGTCCTGGCTGGTGGTGATGGTCGGCGTCTTGCCGGCGCGCCAGTCGAAGCTGGTCCAGGTCGGATAGGACTCGAAGCGGACGGCCTTCCAGGTGTTGGTGCGCTCGGCCTTCGAGTACGAGAGGTCGCCGACCACGGTCCACTGGTCGCCGGTCCACTTGCCGTTCAGGCCGCCCGCGAACAGGTCCTTGTCCTCGCTGTACTTGGCCAGCACGGTCTGGACCGAGCTGTAGGGCAGCGTGGCGGCGACCACCGTGTTGTTGATCAGCGTGTAGGACGAGCCCGTGCCGTTATAGACGCCGTCGTTCCAGCCGATGTTGCCCGTGCCGGTGTTCCAGTTGCCCCAGTTGTTGGCGCCCCAGACGGTCTGGTCCTGGACCTCGGTGATCTTGATCTTCGAATAGAGGGCGTCGGCCTTCAGCTCGAAGTTGTCGGTCGGCTTGTACTGCAGGCCGCCCGAGACGCCCGTGCGCTTCTGGTCGATGCGGCTGGCCGACATCTGCGCGCCCCAGGGCGTGGCGTCGAGCTTGCCGTCGCGGTTCAGGTCGCTGCTGTAGTCGCTGGCGCCGGCCGGCGGACGCGCGTTGGAGTCGTTGTAGCCCCAGCCCGTGAACGAGCCATAGCCGTTCTTCTGGCGCTGGGCGGTCACGCCGACGACGACGGCCAGGTCGTCGTTCAGCTTGTGGACCCACGAGCCCGAGCCGCGATAGCCGGTGGTGCCGTAGTTCGGGATGTCCTTGCCGCCGTCATAGAAGACCGGGCCGGCGCGGACCACGAACTCGGGACCGCGGTAGTCCAGCGGCGCGATCGTGTTGATGTTGATCGTCGCGGCCACGCCGCCGGCGATCAGGTCGGCCGATTGCGACTTGTAGACCTCGACGCCCGAGACGACTTCCGACGGATAGATTTCCCAGCGGACGTTGCGGTCGGGCTCGGACGAGGCGACCTCGCGGCCGTTGATGGTGCCCAGCACCAGGCGCGCGCCCAGGCCGCGGACGACGGCCTGGCTGTCATTGCCGCGGTCGCGCGTGGCGTTGACGCCCGGCAGGCGCGCGATGGACTCGGCGATGGTCACGTCGGGCAGGACGCCAATGTCCTTGGCCGAGATGGCTTCGACGACCTTGTCGGAGCCCTGCTTGACGGCCAGCGCGTCGCGCAGGCTCTTGCGGACGCCGGTGACGACGACCTCTTCGACCTGCGCGGCCTCGGTGGCCGGAGCGGTTTGAGCGTTGGCGTTGGCCGCGATGATCATGGCGACGCTACTGGCCGCCGCGAAAAGGATGGAATTACGAGTCATAGTCTCCCCTCGAAGGAACGGCGCCGCGCTTCGTTTCGGCGAGGCTGCCAAGCGGATCCGGATAGATCTGGCGCTAATTATCATATCAATCGCATAGTACAAGCAGCGTCGTTTCAGTCGAAACTTTTACCCGCTCCAAAGGCGCAATACCTCGCTAAATCAATGACGTGCCAGGTCCTCGCCAGAGCCCTCGCCGACTCCGCGCGCCCCTTTTCCGGCCGCGGCGACCCGCGGACCAGGCCGAGAGCCCTTCTGATCCGAGGTGAGCCTTTCGCTGGGAAAGCCCTAGTCCAGCGAAATCACGGAGGCCGCTGATCCGACCTTCGCGGCCTTGGCCGCCGCGTCACCGACAGCCGCCGCCTCGCTCGCGGTCGCCACGGTGACCGAAGCTCCGGGCATCAACCGCGCGCGGTAGGTCCACGTCCCGCCTTCCAGCGTCATCGGGCGCGGCCCGGCGCCGCCCAGGAAGTCCCCGTCGATAAAGCGCGTCGCCTCCCCGCGCGCCGTCGCGCGGAAGGTCACGTCCACGGGCATCACATAGGGCGCCTTCAGCCAGTCCACGCCTTCCAGCGCCTGGCCCTTGAAGTCGAACAGGGCCGCGTTTTCCCAGTTCGAGCCGACGCCCCAACGGGTCTTGCACTTGGTCGAGAGCCACGCCGGCTCCCAATAGACGACCCCTACCCCGCCGTTGGCGAAGACCAGCTGGGTCAGGTCGGTCAGGTACTTCTTTTGCCCGGCGGGCGTCGCCGGATACCCCGCGATCAGCGAGTCCTGGCCCAGCAGGTTGGGCGAGTTGTCCGCGCCCTCGTTGGTGAACGGATAGGCGGTCTCGACCACCACCACGTCGGCCGAATAGGTATGGCGCAGGCGGTTGATGGTCTGGCCCAGCTGGGTCATCGAGCGCTTGGACCACTTGCTGTAGTAGCTTATCCCGATCAGGTCGAAGTCGGTCACGCCCGCCTTGGCCGCCGCCGCGAACCAGGGCTCGACGTTCTCGGGCTGGGCGATGTGCAGCATGATCCGGGGCTTGATCGCCGAGGCCGCGCCGGCGTCGCGCACGGCCTTGATCCCGGCGTTGAACAAGAGCGCGTTGCGCTCCCAGTTGATCGGATCCTTGGCCTTCTCGAGGCTGGAGACGATCTCGCCATTGGTCTCGTTGCCGACCTGGATCATGTCGGGCATCAGGCCTTCGCGATCCAGCTCCGCCAGGGTGTCGCGGGTGAAGGCGTACAGCGCCTTGGCCTGCTCGGGCGTCGACAGCTTGGCCCAGGCCTTGGGCGCCAACTGCTTGTCGCCGTCGGCCCAGTCGTCGGAATAGTGGAAGTCCAGCAGCACCTCGAGCCCGGCCTTCTTGGCCTTGGCGATGCTACGCTTGACGTCCTTCATGTTCGAATAGGGCGTCCAGTCCGGATCGTTCCAGATGCGGATGCGGGCGATGTTAGCTCCGGAAGCCTTGAAGAACGCGTAGGGCTCGACCGTCTTGCCGCCCGCGCGATAGACCGCGCCGCAGTCCTCCATCTCGTTGGCGTACGAGATGTCGACGCCTAGATAGGTCTTCGGGGCGGCGATGGCCGAGCCGAACGGCGAAGCCATCGATAGGGCCAGCACGGAAGCAAGGGCGGCGCGGCGCGGGCTTGGGACAGACATGTTTCCTCCGTCGCGGCCACTCGCCGGCCGCCTCGCTCCGGTAATATTTATCCTATAATTTCGATGCAAGGCGCCTCGCGCTCCAATGGATCTCCTCGGCGCGCTCGCGCGAGGCGTCAAAGTCATCAAATGACCAAAGGCCAGACCCTGTCGCCACGGGCTTCTTAGCGGCCGCCCAGCCCGTTGGCCGTCGCCGTGGAACATTGGCGACCGCGCCCTCGTTTGTCCTGCTCACCGCCGCGAGGCGGCCCATCCCATTCAGGGGAGAGGTGACGGCGGTCTCGCGAAGATCCCCTCGCCCTCCCCTCGGAAGCTCGGAGCAGTACGCATGTTTGGTGGCGACCGTCTTTCGCGCCTCGGCCATTTCAGCCCTCAATTCCCCGACGCCGAGGCCCTGCACCGGGGCTTGGCGCACTGGAACCATGAGCGCCTCTCGCCGCGCGCGCCCTTCGACGACTGGCGCGAGGACCTCGACCGCGAACGCCTGATGAAGCGCCTGGAGGGCGAGTTCGTCGAGGCCTTCCGCGCCCACGTCTCGTCGTTGGCCGCCAAGGTCCCGACCGATCCGGAAGGCTTCGTGGCCTGGTTCGAAGCCCTGAAGGACAACGGCCCCGGCCAATGGGATCCGCTGTTCGACTGGCTGGAGGGCGAGGCCAGCCTGGAGGACCTGAAGTGGTTCCTGACCCAGGAGGCCGCCGGCGAGGCGGGCTTCGACGATCTCGTCGCCATGACCCAGGTGAAGATCCCGGATCGCGCCAAGCTGGAGCTGGCGCGCAACTACTGGGACGAGATGGGCCGAGGCAACGCGCGCGGCATGCACGGCCCGATGCTAACCCGGACCACCGCCACGCTGGGCCTGACTCCCACGATCGACACCACCCTGTGGCAGTCGCTGTGCCTGGCCAACACCATGACCGCCTTCGCCACCACCCGCCGCTATACGTGGCACTCGATCGGCGCGCTGGGCGTCGTGGAGCTGACCGCCCCGACGCGGGTGTCGTGCGTCGACGCCGGTCTCAAGCGCGTCGGCGTCTCGCCGGAGACCCGCAAGTACTTCGCGCTCCACGCCCAGATCGACATCGAGCACTCCAAGGCCTGGAACGCCGAGGCGCTGATCCCGCTGGTCGCCGAGGATCCCTCGCGGGCCCGCTTCATCGCGGAGGGCGCGATCATGCGCCTGCTCTGCGGCGAGCAGTGCTTCGACACCTACCGCGCGCATCTGTGGGCCCACGCTCACCCGATGGTCTACGCGGCCGAATGAAACCGGCGCCGTTTCTTCTCCAGCCCCAAGGTGGCGTCATGCGTGAAGACAAGTTGATCCGGTTCTCGATCGCCCCTCGGGGCGCGGGCGCGTGGCTCTGGCGGACCATCGAGCGCGATGGACGTGTCCGCTCGCAGGGGATCGCCCCGAGCAAGAAGATCGCGGCGGCGCTGGTCGTGCGAGACATCATCGCCGCCCGCGTCGCCCAGGCGCGGCTGGACGCCGCTCCGGCCGCCCAGGCGGCCTAGCCTCTCGAACGACGCGGTCGGAGGATGCTCTCAGACCGTGTCGCTCTGAAGTCGCAGATAGGTCGGGTCGAATTCGGCGAACTTGGCCAGGCGGTCCCAGTCCGGGATCGTCACCTGGGCGCCCTTCCATTCGATCAGCCCTTCCCGGCGCAGCTCCATTAGCACCCGGTTCACATGGATCGGGGTCAGGCCCAGCACGTCGCCGAGGTCGGCCTGGGTCATCGGAATCTTGAGCTGGCCATCGCTGGCCAGACCGGCCGCCTCGAGCCGCCGGTAGAGTTCGCAGACCAGGTGCGCGAGCCGGCTGGCGGCGTCCTGCTGGCCCATGGTGACCAGCCACTGTCGATGGATGGCGCCGTCGATCACGGTCTCCAGCCATAGCAGCCGGCCCAGGTGCGGATGCTGTTCGGTCAGCCGCCGCAGGTCGGTGTGCTGCGCGAACGCCACGACGGAATCCTCCAGCGCCACCACCCCGTGGTCCATCTGGCGCATCAACATGCTGTGGAGGTCGATGAAGTCCCCAGCCACGTTGATCTCGGTCAGCTGCCGACCGCCCGCGGCGGTCACGCTGAAGCGCGCGGTGAAGCCGTTGACCAGGAAGGTGCTGTAGGTGGGCCGATCACCCGGCGCGACCAACACCGCCCCGGCCTTGACCGCGCGCTCGGGGCCGAGAAGGCCCGTGAGCACCTCGCGCTCCACGGCGGACAGGGTGTCGCGACGCGCCATCTTGCGAACCAGGGGAGCGATGCCTTGCGACGACGACATGGCGGTTGAGAGCCTCCTTCTTCCACGGGACCGCGGCGCCACCCATCAAAAGATCGTCGGCCCTAACCTAGGTTAGGGCGAGACCTCGCGAGCGCGCCTAAGTCGAAACGCTCTCGCGGAGATTTCGTATTGCCGAGTTTCACCACCGCCCGCCTCAACGAACAAAGCCGCCCTTTCGTTGTCGCGAAATCCCCGGACCTCGCCCGTTTCTCGACCGGAGTCTCGGCGTGAACCGGCTGCTGATCGCCAGCCTGGATCGGTTCGGCCCGCTGCGCGACAGCGTGCGCGATGACCTGATGGCCTGCTCGCAAGAGACCCAGCGCTTCGAGCCAGGCCAAGTGATCGCGCCGGCCGAGGCGCGCTCTCGGCTGCGTCTGCTGGCGCGCGGCTTGGCGGTGAAGCAGCAGGCGCTGCCGGACGGCGGTCGGCAGATCTTCGGCGTCGCCACGCCCGGGGACCTGATCGATCTGGGCGGCCTGTACGCCGGCCTGGACCACGAGGTTCTCGCCCTGGGAGTCTGCGAGGTGCGCATGACCACCGCTCATGAACTGCGGACCATGATGCGCGCTCATCCGAACCTGCTGGCCGCGCTTTGCCGCGCGATCCTGACCGAGGCCCAGCGGCAACGCGACTGGATGGTGGGGCTGGGTCGACGCACCGCGCTGGCGCGGGCGGCGAACCTGTTGTGCGAGGTCTACTGGCGGCAGACCGCCCTGCGGCTGGCCCAGGACGGCAGGTGCGACTTCCCCGCGGTTCAGGCCGATATCGCCGACGCGCTTGGCCTGTCGGTCGTCCACGTCCACAGGGTGCTGCGCACACTGCGCGACGACGGTTTGGCGACCTTGCGCAACGGAGTTCTCAAGATCGACGACTGGGAAGGTCTGACCCGGCTTGGCGGCTTCGATCCCGAGCGGCTTCGTCCGCAGCGGGAGACCCTGGACATCGCCTCGAGGGCCGCCAGCGGCTGACGCGCTACTTCGCGATCGCCTTCCAGGCCGCGTAGCCGGCGACACACGCGACCGCCGACGCCACCGCGCCCCACGTGATGTCGATGACGGTCAGGCGCGTAGACCACCCTCGCAGCGTTGCGTGGTTGGTCAGGTCGTAGGTCGCGTAAGCCACGGCGCCGAACACCAGGCCGTTGATCGCCGCGCGCGACATGCCGCCTTCGCGGACCGCCGGCGCCACGGCCAGGAAGATCATCCCGGCCACATAGGCGATGTAAAACACCACCGCGGCCGCCACGTTCGGGCGCGGCGACAGAAGATCGCCCAGGGCGGGCTTGTACAGCCGGTCGATCATCGTCCCAAGCCAGACGAAATCCAGGGCCAGGAACGCGGCCAGGGCGGCGAAATAGGCGGCGACAACCTTCATCGACGAACTCCATCGCGATCCACGCGCCAAACGGCTTGGCGCTGCCTCGGGTTCAGGGTGGCGTTACGAGTGAAAAACTTCACCGGACGCATTCGTCCGCTTGGCGGCTCCCAACGTAATAAGGGATGAGCGCGCCTTCCGCGCGGAATTCCAGGAGATCGTCGATGCGGCCCATGCACGGAGAGTTTCCGGCGGAACCTGGTCATGGCGCCCGCTTGAGGGTCGCGGTGATCGGCGCCGGGATCTCGGGCCTGTCGAACGCCTGGCTGCTGAGCCAGCGCCACGATGTCACCCTGTTCGAGTCCGCCGATCGCCTGGGCGGCCACGCTCACACGGTCGAGGTCGAGACGCCAAAGGGCCCCGTCCCCGTGGACATGGGCTTCATCGTCTACAACGAGTTCAACTATCCGAACCTGACGGCGCTGTTCCAGCACCTTGGGACGCCGACCAAGCACGCCGACATGTCGCTAGCCATCTCGCTGGACGACGGCGATCTGGAGTACGGCAGCAAGAGCCTGGCCTCGCTGTTCGCCCAGCCCAGCGCGCTGCTGCGGCCTCGCTTCTGGTCGATGCTGCGCGACCTCAACCGCTTTTATCGCACCGCGCCGGGGCATCTGGCGACGCTGGATCCGGTGGTGTCGCTGAGCCAGTACCTGCGCGACAACCGCTATGGCGCGGCCCTCAGCCAAGACCACCTGCTGCCGATGGCCGCGGCGATCTGGTCGGCCACCGTCGAAGGCGCGGGCGAACATCCGGCCGCCGCCTTCATCCGCTTCTTCGAGAACCACGACTTGCTGCGGTTCGTCGGTCGGCGCACCTGGCGCACGGTGGACGGCGGCAGCCGCGCCTATGTCGACGGCCTGGCGGCGGCCTTCAAGGGCCGCGTCCGCCTTTCGGCCCGCATCAAGGCCGTGACGCGCTCCGAGAACGGCGTGAAGATTGTCGAGGCCGACGGGGGCGAGACGACCTATGACCACGTCGTCTTCGCCACCCACGCCCCCACCACCCTGTCCCTACTGGCCGACGCGGACGCGCGCGAACGGTCCGTGCTGGGCGCGTTCCGCTACACGACCAACGAGGTCGTCCTGCACCAGGATCGCCGTCTGATGCCGCGCCGGCGCCTGGCCTGGGCCAGCTGGAACCACCTGGGCCGTCGCGACGACCCGGCCAGCGGCTGCGTCAGCTATTGGATGAACCACCTGCAGAGCCTGAAGGGCGCGCCGCCGCTGTTCGTGACGCTGAACCCGCACATCGCCCCGCGCGAGGAGCTGGTTCGCGAGGTTCGAAGCTTCGAGCACCCGCATTTCGACGCTGGCGCCCTGACGGCGCAGAACGACCTGTGGAGCCTGCAAGGCGCGCGCAACACCTGGTTCTGCGGCGCCTATTTCGGCGCGGGCTTCCACGAGGACGGCCTGCAGTCGGGCCTCGCCGTCGCCGAACAGCTGGGCGGTGTTCGCCGTCCCTGGACCGTGGCCGACGAGAACGGCCGCATTCCGCTGCGCCCCCTCCCCGGCGCCGCGCCGCTGGAACGGGCGGCCTGACGATGAGCGCCTCGGCGATCTACGAGGGGGTCGTGACGCACCGGCGGTTCTCGCCCGCCTCCCATCGCCTGCGCTACCGCATCTTCATGCTGCTGCTGGACCTCGACGAGCTTTCCAGCCTGGCCTCCAAGCTGAAGCTTCTGAAGTTCGGCCCCTTCGGTCTGATGTCGTTCCGCGCCGCTGACCATGGTGACCGCACGGGCGGCGATCTGAAGGCCTATGCCCGGGAGCGGCTGGGCGAAGCCGGCATCGTCGCCGACGGCCCCGTCCGCTTGCTCTGCATGCCCCGCATCCTGGGCTACGGCTTCAACCCGCTCAGCCTCTATTTCTGCCACCGCGCCGACGGCGAGCTGGCGGCGATCCTGTACGAGGTCCGCAACACTTTCGGCCAAAGCCACAGCTATCTGGCGGCCGCGCCGGAACCCAGCGTTGGGCCGGGCGTCTCGCCAGTGCGGCAGAGCGCGCCCAAGCGGTTCTATGTCTCGCCGTTCATGGACATGGACCTGACCTACGACTTCGAGATCCTGCCGCCGGGCGAGGCCGTGGTGGTCGACGTCTCCGCTCGTCGCGGCGACGACGCGATCCTGAACGCGCGGTTCGGAGGACAGCACCGTCCCCTCACCGACGCCAACCTGATGAAGGCCTGGCTGAGGCATCCCCTGCTCAGCTTCAAGGTCATTCTGGGCATCCACTGGGAGGCGGTCCGGATCGTCGCGCGCGGCATCTGGCTGCGCCCCCGCCCGCCCCTTCCGCCCGAGCGGGTGACCCCAGGCGCGATCGTTCGAAGCTAGAGTCATCCAAACAGAGCCATTCGGCGTAACATGGACATGCATGCGACTCAGGCCGCCCATCCAAGCTCTCGACACCGCGCCGTGACAACGACGTCGCGCGACTTCGACGACTGCGTGCTGCGGATCGCGGCCGATCGCGACCGCGAGGCTTTCGCCACGCTGTTCGACCACTACGCGCCGCGCGTGAAGGCGCTGCTGATGCGTGGCGGCTCTCCGGCGGCCGCCGCCGAGGAATTGGCGCAGGAGACCCTGCTCAGCGTCTGGCGCAAGGCGCACCTGTTCAATCCCGAGCGCGCCTCATCGGCGGCCTGGATTTTCACCATCGCGCGCAACCTGCGCATCGACAGCCTGCGTCGCGGCGACGCCAGCGTCTACGCCGCCGACCTCGCCCTGGCGGCCGACGAACCCGCCCAGCCCGACGCGATCCTCAGCGGCGCCCAGGACGCCGAGCTGGTCAGGGCCGCCATGCGGACCCTGAACCCAGACCAAGCCCGAGCAATCGAGATGGCCTTCTTCCAAGAGCAAACCCACACTCAGATCTCCCAGGCCCTGGGCGTGCCCCTCGGCACCGTCAAGGCGCGCATCCGCTTCGGCATGATGAAGCTGCGCGCCTTCATCGAACGCGACAGCGGAGGCGCCGCATGAGCCCGCGTCGTCAACCCAGCGAAGAGCGCTTGCTGGCCTACGCGGCCGGCACGCTCAGCCCGCCCGAGGCCGTGGTTGTCGCCACGCACCTGGCCCTGAAGCCACGGACCCGCCCGTGGGCCGACCTTGGCCGCGCCGTCGGCGGCGCGCTGCTGGAGGACGCCGAGCCGGTCGCTCTGAACATCGGCGCGCGCGAGGCGGCCTTGGCGCGCCTCGATGCGCCCGTCTCCTCCGAGGAACCCGTTCCGGCGAAGTCCGCCGATCCGTCCCTGCCCGAGCCCCTGCGCGGCCTGCCCCTGGGTCCCTGGCGCTGGCTTGGCCCGGGCGTGCATGTGCGCAGCGTCATCGGACCGCGCGACGGCGACTGCCGCGTGATCCTGCTGCGCATCGCGCCCGGCCAGTGCGCTCCGCGCCATACGCACGGCGGCCTCGAGCTGACCTGCGTGATCAGCGGCGCCTACGCCACCGAGGATGGCGTCTTCGCCCAGGGCGACTTCGAGGAAGCCGATCCGAAGGTCACGCACCAGCCGCGGGTCGTCTCGGAAGAGCCTTGCTTGTGCGTCGCCGCGCTGGACGGCCAGATCGTGCTGCCCGGCCGCCTGGGCCGCCTGCTGGCGCCGTTCGTCAAGCTCTGAGGCCAGGCGGCCGCGTCAGCGCGGGGTGGTCTCGACCACGCGCACGCCCTCGGCCTCGCACTTGGCCGCCAGTTCCGGGCTGTCCAGCCGGTCGGTGACGAAGACGTGCACGTCGCCGATATGGCCGATGCGCACCGGCGCGGGCCGACCCAGCTTCTGGCTGTCGGCGACTAGGATCACGCGCCGCGAGCTCTGGATGATCGTCCGCGAGACCTGAACCTCGTTGATGTCGAAATCGAGCAGCGAACCGTCCTCGTCCATGGCCGAGGCGCCGATGATCGCGAAATCGACCTTGAAGTTGCGGATGAAGTCGACGGCGAAGGCCCCAACCGAGGCGCGGTCGGCGCTCCGCACGCGTCCGCCCACCACGATCACCTCGATGCCGGGCGAGCCCGCCAGGATGTCGATGACATTGAGGTTGTTGGTGATGACCAGCAGGCCGGCGCGCCCCTGCAGCGCCTTGGCGACCTCCTCCGTCGTCGTGCCGATATTGATGAACAGCGAGGCCTTCTCGGGGATCAGCGCCGCCGCCGCCGCGCCGATCGCCTCCTTGGCCTCGCGCGCCAGCACCCGGCGCGCCTCGTACTCCAGGTTATCGACCCCGCCCGCGCCGATCACGGCGCCGCCGTGCACGCGGTTGAGCAGGCCCTGGTCGCAGAGGTCGTTCAGATCCTTGCGGATTGTCTGGCGCGAAACCTGAAGCTGGTCGGACAGGGCCTCGACCGTCACCCGCCCGCTTTTCCGGGCGAGCGCGAGAATCGACTCGTGACGCTGCTCGATGGCCATCAACGCACCTCCATTCTCGGCTTAGCGCGGCGGCGTCGCCCTTGGCCAGAGCGCCTTTCGGATCGGTTTCGGATCAACGCGCGTTTTTCACAATGGGTTTCGTTTTTGATTTCGTATTTGCGATTTTTAGAGGAATACGCTAGCGATGCGCAACGCGGAAGGAGCGTCAGTCATGGAGTTCGACCTTCTGGTGGTCGGCGGCGGCGTCAATGGCGCGGGCATCGCTCGGGACGCCGCGGGACGCGGCCTGTCGGGGCTGCTGGTCGAGCAGAACGATCTGGCCAGCGCGACCTCGTCAGCCAGCACCAAGCTGGTGCATGGCGGTCTGCGCTATCTCGAATACTACGAGTTCAAGCTGGTTCGCGAAGCGCTCGAGGAGCGCGAGACGCTGCTGGCCATGGCCCCGCACATCATCTGGCCGCTGCGCTTCGTGCTGCCGCACGCCCACGCCACCCGCCCCGCCTGGCTGGTCCGGCTCGGCCTGTTCCTCTACGACCATCTGGGCGGCCGCAAGCGCCTGCCCGGCTCGCGTGGCCTGCGCCTGAAGGGCGCCCCCGAGGGCGCGGCGCTGAAGCCGCAATACGGCAAGGCCTTCGCCTATTCGGACTGCTGGGTCGACGACGCCCGCCTTGTCACCCTGAACGCCATGGACGCCCGCGCGCGCGGCGCGGTGATCGAGACCCGCACCAAGCTGGTCTCGGCCCATCGCGTGGGCGCCGTCTGGGAGGCGCGTCTGAAGCCGGCGGTCGGTCCCGAGCACAACGTCCGCGCTCGCGCCATCGTCAACGCGGCCGGCCCCTGGGTCTCCGAGGTCCTGACCGGCGCGCTGAGCGTGAAGACCGGCAGCGGGACGCGGCTGATCAAGGGAAGCCACATCATCGTGCCGCGCCTGTTCGAGGGCGATCACGCCTACATGCTGCAGAACCCCGACCGCCGGATCGTGTTCGCCATCCCTTACGAGGATCGCTTCACCCTGGTGGGCACCACCGATGTGGCCTGGGACGCCCCGCCGGGACCGGCCAAGATCTCGGCCGAGGAAGTCGACTATCTCTGCGAGAGCATCAACCGCTACTTCGCCCGCCCGACCACGCCGGACGACGTCGCATGGAGCTACGCCGGCGTGCGCCCGCTGTTCGACGACCACGCCGACAGCGCCTCGGCGGTGACCCGCGACTACGTCCTGGAGGTCGACGCGCCCGGGGGCGAGGCCCCGGTGCTTTCGGTGTTCGGCGGCAAGATCACCACCTACCGCCACCTTGCCGATCAGGCGATGAACCGGCTGGCCAGCTTCTTCCCCGAGGCGGGTCGGTCGTGGACCCGCGGGGCGGTGCTGCCCGGCGGCGACCTGCCGGACCTCGACCGCGCCGGTCTGGCGCGCGCGCTGCGCGCCGAGTTCCCCTTCCTTCCCGAAGACATGGCCATGCGCTTGGCCCGATCCTACGGAACGCGGGCTCGCGGGTTCCTGTCCGGCGCCAAGACCCTGGCCGACCTAGGCGAGGCGTTCGGCGCGGGGCTCCACGCCGCCGAGGTCGACTATCTGGTCGCCGAGGAGTGGGCGCGGACCGCCGAGGACATCCTCTATCGACGGAGCAAGCTGGGCCTGCGTCTGGCGCCGGAAGGCGTCGCGCGGCTGGAGGCCTACCTCGCGCGAAAAGGCGCGCCAACGAATTGTTTTACCACTTCCCAAGATTGGCTTGACCAAAGCCGAACAACGGTTTAGCCAAGCTACAACGAAATAAAAATCAACAACTTAGGGAGGGTATCATGCGTAAGTTGATCCTGCTTGCGAGCGCGGCGTCGTGCGTGCTGGCCATGCCGAACCTGGCGTCGGCGCAAGACAAGAACGAGAGCACGGGCCTGGAAGAAATCGTCGTCACGGCGACCAAGCGCTCGGCCAATCTTCAGAGCGTCCCGGTGGCCGTCACCGCCATCACCGGCGAGACCATCCAGAACCAGCGCATCAACGAGTTCGGCGACCTGACCCGCGCCGCCGCGTCGCTGACCCTCACGCAAAGCACCGCCTCGCCGAACAACGCCATCATCCTGCGCGGCATCGGCACCTACGCCTTCTCGATCGGCGTCGAGCCGTCGGTCGCGGTCATCATCGACGACGTGCCGGTCGTCCAGCAGGCCCAGGCCTTCGACAACCTGTCCGACGTGGAGCGCATCGAGGTTCTGCGCGGCCCGCAAGGCACGCTGTTCGGCAAGAACGCCAGCGCCGGCGCGATCAACATCGTCACGCAAGATCCGTCGGTGGTCTTCAGCGGCCGCGGCTCGGCCACCGTCACGACCGATCGGGGCTACAAGGCCGACGGCGCGATCTCCGGCCCGATCTCGGACACCACCGGCTATCGCCTGGGCGTCTACTACAACCACTGGGACGGCAACGTCCGCAACCTGACCACCGGCGATCGCCTGAACGACAACACCTCGTACGGCGTGCGCGGCAAGCTGCGGTCCGAGCTGACCGACAAGCTGGTGCTGTCGCTGAACGGGTCCTACGCCAAGTCGAAGTCGGACGGCACGGCGGCCACCCTGCGCTACGTCGACCTGAACTACATCCCCGCGGGCGCGACCACCGCGGTGATCCCGAAATACAACGGCGTCTCGATCCTGCCGGCCCTGGCCGGCATTACGCCGGGCGCGGCCAACCGCAAGACCCGGGTCGACAACCCTGGCTTCACCGAGAACAAGCAGGCCAGCTTCAGCGGCAAGCTGACCTACGACCTGGGCTTCGCCAGCCTGATCTCGGTCACCTCGTACCAGGACTGGAAGTACAACTTCTCGGCCGACGTCGACGGCACCGACCTGGCGGTCAACGGGACCGCGCCCAACGTCACCAGCCCGATCGCGCCGGGCGCCGGCGTCAGCAACTCGGGCCCCTATCACTCGACCTCGTTCACCCAGGAAGTGCGCCTCACGTCGAAGGGCGATGGTCCGCTGTCCTACGTGGCCGGCGCCTTCTACGCCGACGCCAAGACCACCCGCGACTTCCAGCGCGGCCCGGCCCTGATCCTGGCCAAGTGGACCGGCTGGCAGAGCACGCGCAGCGTCGCGGCCTTCGCCGGCGTCGACTACAAGTTCCCGACCAACACGACGATCAGCGGCGCGGTGCGCGTCAACAACGAGCGGATCGAGGACAGCTTCGTCAACCTGCTGTCGACCGCAACGGTCTACGTCTCGCCGACCAATATCGGCACCTGCGGCGCGGGAAGCCAGCTGTGCGCGGGCAGCAACGAGGACACCGCCACCACCTGGAAACTGTCGCTGAACCAGGAGCTGGCGCCGCGGATCTCGGTCTACGCCAGCGCGGCCACCGGCTATAAGGGCTACGCCTATGACATCTCGTCGGGCTACACGCCGCTGCGCACCCAGAACCCGGTGCAGCCCGAGAAGTCCAAGTCCTACGAGGCTGGCCTGAAGAGCCGCTTCCTCGACAATCGCCTGCAGCTGAACGTCGCGGCCTTCTACACCGACTACGACAACTTCCAGGCCCAGTCGTCGCAGTACATCAACGGCGCGCTGCAGCAGAAGCTGAACAACGTCGGCAAGCTGCGCACCAAGGGTCTCGAGGTCGAAGCCCAGGCCATGCCGGTCGAGTGGCTGCGCCTGGACGCCTCGGCCGCCTATACCGACGCCAAGGTGGTCTCGTTCCCGAACGCGGCCTGCTATCCGGGCCAGGCGCAAACGGGAACGGGCTGCGCGCCCTCGACCAACCCCGTGGGTCTGGGCAACGTCCAGGACCGCTCGAACACCCAGCTGCCCAACAGCCCCAAGTTCAAGGTCAATCTGGGCGGCACGGTCACGCGTGAGCTGGCCAGCGACCTGACGGGCGTCTTCACGGTCAACTATCAGTACCAGAGCAAGGTCAACTTCGACCTGCTGGGCAACCCGCTAGCCGTGCAGAAGGCCTATGGCCTGCTCAACGCCTCGGCCTCGATCGCGCGCGGCGACGTCAAGGCCACCCTGTTCGTCAACAACCTGCTGAACGAGCACTTCGTCAGCGGCATCGGCGACGGCTTCGGCTCGTATGGCGTCCATCTCGTCACCCAGGTGCTGTCGCGCGACAGCGACCGCTACTTCGGCCTCAAGGTCGACACCAAGTTCTAGGCCTCGTTCCTCCCCGGACGACCTCCGCGATGGGGAGCGGGCTTCGGCCTGCTCCCCTCTTTTTTATCCGCTCCTGGAGACCCGCATGCGCAACGCTCTCTCCCGCCGCCTCTTTGGCCTCCTGGCCGGCGCCTCGGCCTGCCTGGCTTTCAGCGCCCAAGCCGCGCCCGGCGAGTGGGTCAACGGCGTGGCGCCGATCGCCACGCCCAAGGAGCCGCCCGCCTTCGCCCTGCCGGTGGCGACGCCGCTGGCGAACCCGGCGCGCGAGGCCTGGGCCCAGCAGGATCCCAAGCAGCGCCTCGTCTACAACGTCTCCAAGCCCACCCTGACCCTGATACCGGGCGGCCCAGCGGCCGACCAGGACTCCCCGGCGGTGATCCTGGTCCCTGGCGGGGGTTTCCAGTTCCTAGCCATGGACAACGAGGGCTACGACGTCGCCAAGCGGCTGGCGCCGCTGGGCGTGCGGGTCTTCATCCTGAAATATCGGACGATCCCCCTCCCCGACAGCTTCGACGGCTTCAAGGCCGCCTTGGCCGGCACGTTCCAACGTGGCGAAGGCGCCGAGGAGCGGACCCGTCAGGCGCCCTACGCCGTCGCCGACGCCCAGGCCGCGATCCGGGCGGTGCGCGAGCACGCACGCGAATGGCGTGTCGATCCCAAGCGGGTGGGGGTGCTGGGCTTCTCGGCCGGCGCCATGACGGTGCTGGGCGCCCTGCAGGCCAACGCCTCCGACGCGCGGCCGGACTTCGCGGGGATGATCTACGGTCCGACCCAGTCCAGCGTGGTCCCGCCCAACGCGCCGCCGCTGTTCGCGGCGCTGGCGGCCGACGATCGCTTCTTCCGCGCGCAGGACTTCAGCCTGATCCAGAACTGGCGGGCCTCGGGCGCCTCGGTCGAGCTGCACCTCTACAGCGCCGGCGGCCACGGCTTCGCTTCTCAGCCGCATGGGACGACCAGCGACGCCTGGCTTGATCAGTACGCCCTGTGGCTGAAGGCGATGAAGTTCGCTCCCTAAGGCCCCCACTCTCCGTGTCATCCCGGGC
>CAKZJK010000533.1 GCA_936942565.1 uncultured Caulobacter sp.
TGTCACGCCGCAAGGAAGCCAACCCGACCACCGCAGCGCTGGCCGACCGCGAGAAGAAGGAGCCCGGCCGCACACTCGACTACAGCGTGGTGAAGCCCGACTTCTTCGTGCTCTCCGGCCTGCAGAACCTGAAGAAATTCTACATCCGCGGCACCTTTCGGGGCGACGAGGTGCGCATCCTGACCATCCTCTACGACCAGGCCACCGAGAACACGGTCGAGCCGGTCGTGATCGCGATGTCGAGCGCCTTCACGGCGTTTCCCGCGGCATTGGCCGCTCAGCCGGCGCCACGGCGCAGCGTCGACTACGGCACCGGAATCATCGTGAGCCAGGACGGCGCCGTCGTTGGGGATCGCGAGGTCACCGATGGCTGTGTGGCGATCACCGTTCCCGGCTTCGGCCATGCCGAGCGCGTGGCCGAGGACAAGGACCACGGGCTGGCGCTGCTGCGCATCTATGGCGCGCGCGGCCTGAAGCCGCTGGCCCGCATCGCCTCGTGGGCCAACGCCGGCGTCGAGCCGGAGATCATGGGCACGGGTCCGATTCCGGCCAGCAAGAAGGCGCTCGAGAAGGCCGGCTGGACCGTCGCGGATCTCGATCTCGTCGAGAGCAACGAAGCCTTCGCCGCTCAATCGCTGTGCGTCGTCCGCGAGCTGGGCCTCGATCCGGCCAAGGTCAATGTCAACGGCGGGGCCATCGCCATCGGCCACCCGATCGGCGCCTCGGGCGCGCGGGTGCTGACCACCCTGCTGCACGAGATGAAGCGCTCGGGCGCCCAGAAGGGTCTCGCCACGCTGTGCATCGGCGGCGGCATGGGCGTGGCCATGTGCGTCGAGGCGGTCTGATCGCCTGAAGTCACGGGGACGCGCGTCCGGCTCGTAAGGGCGGACGCGTGGTGACAAGAACAAAGCAAAATATCGGGAGAGAAGAATGACGAGAGTTGCGTTCGTGACAGGGGGAACCCGCGGCATCGGCCGGGCGATCTGCGAGCGGTTGATCGCCGACGGCCACAAGGTCGCGGCCGGCTATTCGGGCAACGAGGCGGCGGCCGAGGCCTGCGCCAAGGCGCTGGGCGTGATGGTGGTGAAGGGCAATGTCGGCTCGTTCGAGGATTGCCAGGCGGCGGTGAAGAAGGTCGAGGCCGAGCTGGGGCCCATCGACATCCTGGTCAACAACGCCGGCATCACGCGCGACGGCATGCTGCACAAGATGACCTACGAGCAGTGGTCGGAGGTGATCCGGGTCAACATGGACTCGGCCTTCAACATGACCCGCCCGGTGATCGAGGGCATGCGCGAGCGCAATTGGGGGCGGATCATCAACATCAGCTCGATCAACGGTCAGAAGGGGCAGATGGGCCAGACCAACTACTCGGCCGCCAAGGCCGGCCTGATCGGCTTCACCAAGGCTCTCGCGCTGGAAAACGCCAAGAAGGGCGTGACGGTCAATGTGATCTGCCCCGGCTATATCGACACCGAGATGGTCGCCGCGGTGCCCGAGAACGTGCTGGCCCAGATCGTCGCCGGCATACCGGTGGGGCGCCTGGGCAAGGGCGAGGAGATCGCCGACATGGTTTCGTTCCTGGCGGGCGAGCGCGCCGGTTTCGTGACCGGCGCGACGCTCAGCCTCAACGGCGGCCAGTACATGGCCTGAGGTTCGGTCCGTTCCGTACGGACCGCATCCCCCGAAGTCGGGCTTGACGGCCACTGTGGCGTTTTGGCCTCATGCGCCCGTCTTCGGGGGAACGACGCTTTGCCGTCCAAGATTCGCCCCACTCGACGGGCAGTACGGATCGCATGAAATTCTGTAAGGCGGAGTTGGGCGCGAAGGGGGGCAAGGCGGCCCTGTCGATCCTCGCTCTGATGCTCATGGCGGGCTCGGCCGGCGCTCAGCAGCTACCGCATTCGCTGCGGGACGCCCTGCTGGGCCATCGCGGCGCGGGCGAGGCGCGCCGCGTGGCCGCGCCGCCGGTCGCGCGTTACGTTTCCGAAGCCGGCGGGACCTTCGTCTTCGACAAAGCCGCGCCGCAGCCCCTGATCAAGTTCGACAACAGCACCGAGGTCTGGGTCCTGTCGCCCCAGCCGGCCTCGCGGGGCGACGTCATCTATCGCAACGACCTGGGCGAGCCCGTGCTGCGGGTCACCAAGCTGGGCGGCGTCATCCTGTTCACGGACGACGCGCCCATGGGCGCGGCGGTGGCGCTGTCGGGGCGCGCGTCATCGATTCAGCCGCCGGCGGTTCTCTCCGTCGCGGCTCTGTTCCAGCGCCTCGTGATCGCGGCCAACCGGGCCAGCCGGGCGGCCCAGCGCCAGATCGAGTTCGCCACCCTGGAAGACGCCAGGCCGGAGACCTCGGTGCTGATCGCCGATTCCGCCATCGTCACGGCCGAGGCGTTCGAGCAGGCCGCGCGAAGAGGCGATCGGTCGATCCTGTCCAAGGTCGGCCGCGTGCTGCTGACCGAAGGCCGCAAGCCAAGCGCTCAGGTCAAGGACGGCTCGCTGATCGTCACCTACGCCCCGGGACAAGGCCTGGCCGGCCGTCCCTCTTCCAAGCGCATCATCAAGGTGATGGACCGCTAAGGCTAAGATAGCGCCGGCGTAACCATAAAGCCTTAGGTAGTGTTTACCTCGCGCTGATACCGATGTTCTCCAAGTCTGCGTCCACCCGCGCGCGCTCCCCGCCTTGTCGGCGGCGGCGCGACGCGGGTGCTTTTCGTCCGCAAGGTTCTCTCGTCGTCATGGACAGCCCCGATCTCGCCCTGGCCCCCGAGCGCGGTCGCCTGAAGATGGCCGATATCGCGCGCATGGCGGGCGTCTCGATCTCGACGGTGTCGCGGGCCCTGGCCGGCAATCCGCTGATCCCCAAGACGCTCCGGGATCAGATCGTCGAGATCGCCCAGACCCACGGCTACGTGGTCAATCAGTCGGCGCGCAGCCTGCGTCTTCGCAAGACCGACACCATCGGCGTCATCATTCCCCTGGCCCACGAGGCGGGGCAGATGATCTCGGATCCCTTCTTTCTGGAGATGGTCGGTCGGCTGGCCGACGAGATTACCCGGCGCGACTATCTGGTGCTGCTGAACAAGGTGATCACCAACGAGCCGGGCTGGCTGGACAGGATCATCCAGTCGCACCGCGCCGACGGCCTGCTGATCATCGGCCAGAGCACCCAGCACGAAGCGCTCAACGCCGTCGCCGCCAGCTATCGGCCGATGGTCGTCTGGGGGGCGCCGATTCCAGGGCACCGCTACTGCCTGGTCGGCAGCGACAATCGCGAAGGCGGTCGCTTGGCCGTGTCGCATCTGGTCGCGCGCGGGCGGCGGCGGATCGTCTTCCTGGGCGAGATCGACGCGCCGGAGGCGACCCAGCGGTACGAGGGCTATCGCAAGGGGGTGGAGGAGGCGGGCATCGCCTTCGATCCAGCGCTGGTGATCCCGTCGCACTACACCCGCGAGGACGCTCAAAGGGCGGTGGAAGGACTTTTGGCCTCGGGCGTCGCGTTCGATGCCGTGTTCGCCTTTTCCGACGTCCTGGCCTTGGCCGCTTTGACGACGCTGCAGCGGTCGGGAAAGCGCGTCCCGAGCGACGTGGCGGTGGTCGGGTTCGACGACATCCTGCTGGCTCAGCACAGCACGCCGCCGCTCACCACCATTCGCCAGGACCTGGAGGCGGGCGCGCGGATCATGGTCGACCTGCTGTTCCGCCGCATGGCGGGCGACAGCTCTCCCTCGACCATCTCGCCGGTGAACCTGGTGGCGCGCGAAAGCGCCTAGGCGGCGTCGACGCCGACCGACTTCAGTTCCTTGAGGAAGCGCATCAGGCTCTGATGCGACCGGCGGATCCCGTTCATGAACTCGGGCTTGGCGAACACCGATTGCGGCACGATGAAGCCTTCGCGGCCGACCCGTTTGGCGATGCCGCGCTCCTGCATCTCGACGAAGCGGCGCCGGACGGTCTCGTAAGGCAGGCCAAGAGAGTCGGCGACTTGGCGAACGGTCAGGGGGCGACGCTCGTGATCGGGCGGAACATCGTCGATTTCCGCATAGACCGAACCCTTGAGGTGCGAGGTGTTGCCAGCCCAAAGTGTCGTGAAGACAAGGCTGTAAAGAAGATCCGAGTGGTGGACTTCATTGGCGATCTCCACCCAGCGCAACATGTAATCGGTCGCATAACGATGGGCGGCGCGAACGTTCACGAACTCTTCGGACATCTTTGAAGCAACTCCCCCTCGGCCAGCCTTTGAGCTGACTTGAAAAGGATTGCATGCCTATAGCGTCAAATCCATGCGACCAAGTTGCCCACTTTGGGTATTAGCCGGAAACTCCGCGGCGAATGGTCGCAGCCATCGCGCGGGATCTAGGCGCGCGATGGCGTCCAGTCCGGCGGAGCCATCTCGAAGCCCTCGAAGCGGAAGCCCGGCGCGACCGTGCAGCCGACCAGGGTCCAGGCGCCTAGGCTGACGGCCGTCTGCCACCACGAGGTCGGCACGACCACCTGCGGGCGGCACCCGGCGCGCAGGTCCGGGCCCAGGACGTAGGCGGTCACGCCCTTGCCGTCCGGAGGCGACAGGCTGATCGAGATCGGCGCGCCAGCGTACCAGTGCCAGGTCTCGACCGCGTCGACCCGATGCCAGACCGAGACCTGGTCGGCCTCCAGCAGGAAGTAGATGCAGGTCGATTTCGCGCGTCCGTCGGGGCCCGGCTCGTCCCGGAAGGTCTGGCGGTACCAGCCGCCTTCCGGATGCGGCTGGAGGTCCAGCATCCGGATGATCTCCTTGGCCCCTAGGTCGCCCGAGATGGCCCCTCCGGCTCGATTTGGCTCGATCACGCGTTCACTCATCCCTTGAAGGTGTCCTTGGCGGCCCGGATCTCGGCGAACGCCTCGGCGGCCGAGGCCGCGTCGGGGCGCAGCAGGGGCGCGCGCAGGAACGGATTGGTCGCCTTCTCGGCGGCGATCGTGGTGGGCACGGTGGGCTCGCCCCGCTCGCGGGCGGCGAAGATCGCGTCTGCCCGCGCCTTCAGCGTCGGGGCGTCGTCGACCGACAGCGCGAACCGCGCGTTCGAGGCGGTGTATTCGTGGGCGCAGTAGACGGTCGTCTGGTCAGGCAGGGAGGCCAGGCGCGACAGCGAGGCCCACATCTGCTCGGCCGTGCCCTCGAACAGGCGGCCGCAGCCCAGGGCGAACAGGGTGTCGCCGACGAAGGCGATCCCGTCGGCCGCGTCGTGATAGCTGATGTGGCCCAGCGTATGCCCGCCCGTGTCGAGCACCTCGAACCGAGTCTGGCCCAGCATGACCGTATCGCCGTCCTCGAGCGCGCGATCCAGGGGCGCGATCCGAGTCACTTCCCTGGGCCCGACGATGGTGGCGCCCGTCGCCGCCTTCAGCGTCTCGTTGCCGCCCGCGTGGTCCGGATGCCAGTGCGTGTTGAGGATCAGATCCAGCGTCCAACCCAGTCGGCCCAGCTCCGCCAGGATCGCTTCGGCGTCGGGCGTATCGATCGTCGCGACCTGGCCGCTGGCCTCGTCGCGTACGAGAAAGCCGTAGTTGTCGGACAGGCACGGGAACTGGTGGACGGTGATCGGCATGGCGCTAGCTCTATCGCCTCGACGCGGGCGCGAATACAAGGATGGTCTCCAAGCTCGGGAGACTCAATGCGCCGCGACGTGCTCGATCTCAGGGCCTTCTACGCCGCCCCGCTGGGGCGCGCGGCCCGGACCATGCTGACGCGAAAGGTCGAGGAAGCCTGGGGCGACACCCGGGGCCTCGACGTGCTGGGCCTCGGCTACGCGACGCCCTTCCTGGACGCCGCTCGGACCAACGCTCGTCGCGTGATCGCGGCCATGCCGGCGCAGCAGGGGGTCGAGGTCTGGCCGCACGGCGGCCGCAACCAGGCGTGCCTCGTCGAGGAGACGGCGCTGCCGCTGCCCAACGCCCTGTTCGACCGCGTGCTGGCCGTCCACGCCCTGGAGGAGGCGGATGACCCCGCCGCCCTGCTGGCCGAGATCGGCCGTGTCATGGCGCCGACCGGCCGCCTGATCGTGGCGGTCTCGTCCCGCGATGGCGCGTGGGCGGGAGCGGAGGGCACGCCCTTCGGCCATGGCCGCCCGTATAGCCGCGGCCAGCTGGAAAGCCTGATCCGCGAGGCGGGGCTCGAGCCCGCCGGTTGGACGCGCGCCCTCTACGTGCCGCCGTTCGCCGCCATGTCGGCCTGGGCCGAGGGCTTCGAGCAGGTCGGGGCCCGGCTATGGCCTCGGTTCGCCGGGGTGATTCTGATGGAAGCCATCAAGCAGACCTTCGCCGTGAAGCCCCAGGGGCGCAGGGCGCGGGCGCGGGTGTTCGCGCCGGGCGTCCTGCTGCCCAGCCCCGCCGGCCCGGCTCCCGTGCGCCACGGCAAGGGGCGCCCGGCGCCCGTTCATAAGGCGCCAAGCGAGCCCTGAGCGCGAACGGGCTTGGAGCCTGGCCTCCGGACGCCTAGCTTGGAGTCGTAACCACCGTCGTTCGCGGGAGCCGCGCCAATGAAGATGATCGTCGCCGTGATTAAGCCGAGCCGCCTGGACGCGGTGCTCGAAGCGGTCACCGAGGCGGGAGCGTCAGGGCTGACCGTGACGGAAGTGCGCGGCTATGGTCGCCAGAAGGGCAAGACCGAGGTCTATCGCGGCGCCGAATACGAGGTGAAGCTGCTGCCCAAGGTGAAGCTGGAGATCGCCGTCCCGACCGACGTGCTCGAGCCGGTCATCGAGGCCCTGCAGCGCACCGCCAACACCGGCAAGATCGGCGACGGCAAGGTCTTCGTGATGGATCTGGAGCAGGCCCTGCGCATCCGCACCGGCGAGCGCGACGCGGCGGCGATCGCCGGCTAGTCCGAGCGTCGTTTCGACACGACCTCGCCTTGAAGCGGAGCCATAGGTTGGCTCCGCGCGTTGTCTGATTTCACGGCGTCAGGGCGACATGGATTCTGCTTCTTCCGTTTTTGAACCGGGCCAGAACTGCTGGCGGGTCGACGCCGCCGATCGCGTGGCCCTGATGATCGACAACGACGAGACGTTCGACGCGCTGAAGCCGCTTCTTCTGTCGGCCAAGAAGTCGATCTGGATCCTGGCCTGGGTGTTCGATCCGCTGACGCGGCTTGACCCCGACCGCGTCCGCAAGAGCCGGGACCCGACCCAGGCCGACCGCATCGGCCTGATCCTGCGTCGTCAGGCGGCGCTGAACCCGGCGTTGGACGTGCGGGTGCTGACCTGGGACATGCCCTTCCCGATCGCGGCCTCGCAGTTGTTCGGCCCGCATCGCGGCGCGGCGTTCTTCGCCGGCTCGCGGGTGAAGTACCGCCTGGACGCCACCCTGCCGGCCAGCGCCTGCCATCACCAGAAGGCGGTGATCATCGACGGCGTCACGGCCCTTGTCAGCGGCGGCGACATCGGGGTGGATCGCTGGGACGACTGTCGGCACCTGGACAACAATCCCCTGCGCCGCCTGCCGACCGGGCGTCACTATCCGCCGCGCCACGAGGTCTCGATGCTGGTCGACGGCCGCGCCGGCGAGGCGATGGCCGACCTCTTCATCGATCGCTGGCGGGCCTCGGGCGGTGACGCGATCGAGCGGCCGATCCGGCCCGAGGTCACGCCCTGGCCCGACCAACTGACGCCCGACTTGCGCAGGATTCCCGTGGCGGTGGCGCGCACCTCGGCTGAATGGCAAGGACGGCCGGAGATCACCGAGTGCATGCTGCTGCATCTGGCGACGATCCGGAGCGCGCGACGGCTGATCTATCTGGAAAACCAGTACCTGACCTCGCCGATCATCGTCGAAGCCCTGGCCGAGCGTCTCGTCGAGCCCGACGGGCCGGAGGTCGTGACGATCGGCCCGGCGCGCAGTCCCAGCTACTTCGACCAGATGACCATGGACAGCGCCCGGACGGCGGCGATCAATCGCCTGCGCGAGGTCGACATCCATCAACGCTTCTCGGCCTTCTCGGCGCACACGCCGAAGGGCGGGCCGATCATCGTCCACTCCAAGGTCACGATCATCGACGACCGCGTGCTGCGGATCGGCTCGGCGAACCTCAACAACCGCTCGATCGGCCTCGACAGCGAGTGCGACCTGGCGTTCGAGGCGCGGACGGATATCGAGCGAGAGACGGTGCGCGCGTTCCTGGGGCGGCTGGTCGGTCACTTCATCGATCGCTCGGCGACCGACGTGCTCGACGCGATGGAGCGTGAAGGCGGCTTGGCGGCGGCGATCAACACGCTGGACGTTCGCGGCGGCCCGCCGCGTCGTCTGCGGCCCGCGCCGGCTCGCAAGCTGGGGCCCGTCCAGAAATTCATCGCCGATTGGAGCCTGGGCGATGCGATCGCGCCCGACGACGCCTGGCGGCCTTGGGGCCGCCGCGCCCGTCTCAAGCGCGATATCGCGCGGCTTACCGCCCCGCCGCCAGCCCCGCCGGAGCGGCTACAGCCGTGATCTCCAGATCGACCACCAGCGGAAGGTGGTCGGAGGCGACGCGGGCGCGCGCGTCGTAGGGCGAGCGCACGCCGCGTGTCTCCAGACCCTTCGTCAAGAAGACGTGGTCGATGCGCATGAACGGGAAGCTCGACGGGAAGGTCGCGGTCGCCGGGCGCGGCCAGGCCGGAGACGGCGCCTGGGCGTCGCGCAGCGCGGTCCTCAGCATCCGGTAGGTCGCCGAATAGGGCGTGGCGTTGAAGTCTCCCAGCACGACGCCTGGCGCGACCCAGCCATCGTCGCCCATCCAGTCCGGTCCCAAGAGAGCGGCGGCCTGGCGCTTCTGCTCCTGGGGCACCAGGCCCAGGTGCGTGTTGATGATCTGGACCTTGGTCCCGCCGACCTCGACCTCGACCCACAGGGCGCCGCGCGGCTCCAGGCCTGGCACGCGCCGATAGAGCGGCAGGCCCTTGGCCTTGATCCGACGCTCGGGCAGGGCGGTCAGGATGGCGTCGCCATAGAGTTCCTCCTCCACGGCCATGGCCGGGTGGAAGTGGAAGCTCATCTTCAGCAGCTCGGCGAGCCGATGGGCCTGGTCGACCCCGCGCGTGCGGGCGCGGCGCACGTCCAGCTCCTGCAGGGCGACGACGTCGGGCCGCTCGGCGGCGATCACTTCGGCCACACGCTCGACGTCAAGCTTGCGGTCGGCGCCCACGCAGCGGTGGACGTTGTACGTCATAAGACGAAGCGTCTTCATCCGTCGAAGAGATCGCCCGAGCCCGGCGAAGGTTCCCGGATCGCGGGGCCTCCATTGCGGCTGAGCATGAAGAGGCAGCTTTCGGACCGCCAGTTCTCGATCGCCTTGGTCGGCTCGATCGGCCGCGCCGGGCCTTTGCCGGCGAACGCCGCGCAGGCGTCCACGCGCAGGTTCAGGTCCTCGGTCAGGGCCATGAAGTCGGCGAGCGTGCAGAGGTGGATGTTCGGCGTGGACCACCAGGGTAGCGGCAGGGCCTTGGTCTCGGGCATGCGGCCCCGGCTCAGCAGCGACCAGCGCACCCGCCAGTGGCCGAAGTTCGGGAACGAGACGATGGCGCGCTCGGCGATCCGCAGCAGCTCATCCAGCACGTGGCGTGGATTGCGCGTCGCCTGCAGGGTCTGGGACAGCACCGCGTAGTCGAAACTGCGATCGGGGAAGTGGTCGAGGTCCTGGTCGGCGTCGCCCTGCACCACCGAAAGTCCGCGCGCCATGCAGGCCGCGACGCCGCTGGCGCTGAGCTCCAGGCCCCGGCCGTCGATCTGCTTTTCATGCGCCAGCAGGTCCAGCAGCGCGCCTTCGCCGCAGCCGACATCCAGCACGCGCGAGCCGGGACGCACCAGACGCAGGATTTCGCGGAAGTCCTCGCGGATGATCGTCACGCCAGCCCCCGATCGCGTTCAGCCGAGCTCAGGAACCCCGTCAACGCCGAGTCCATCACCGGTTCGTCCAGCAGGAAGGCGTCGTGGCCCTTGTCGCTCTCGATCTCGACGAATGCGGCCTTGGCCCCGGCGGCGGTCAGGGCGCGGACCAGGTGGCGGCTTTCGGCCGTCGGATACAGCCAGTCGCTGGTGAAGCTCAGCACGCAGAACCGCACGTTCCGCGCCGCGGTGAACGCCTTGGCCAGCACCCCGCCATGGGCGGCGGCGATGTCGAAATAGTCGGTGGCGCGCGTGATGTAGAGGTAGCTGTTGGCGTCGAAACGGTCGACGAAGCTGGCGCCCTGGTGGCGCAGGTAGCTCTCGACCTGGAAGTCGGCGTCGAAGCCCCAGGACAGGCCGTCGCGCTTCAGCTCGCGGCCGAACTTCCGCTGTAGAGCGGGCTCGGAGAGATAGGTGATGTGCGCAGCCATGCGCGCGACGGCGAGGCCCTTGCCCGGCTGCACGCCGTGCTCGGCATAGGCGCCTCCGCGCCAGTCGGGGTCAGCCATGATCGCCTGACGCCCCACCTCGTGGAACGCGATGTTCTGGGCCGAGTGACGCGAGGCCGATGCCAGGATCACGGCGCTGAACAGGCGCTCGGGATAGTCGACCGCCCACTGCTGGGCCTGCATGCCGCCCATCGACCCGCCGATCACGGCGAACAGGGTCTCGATGCCCAGCGCCTTCACCAGCATGGCCTGGGCGCGCACCATGTCGGCGATGGTGATCACCGGGAACGAGAGGCCGTAGGCCTTGCCGGTGGCCGGGTTGATCGAGGCCGGGCCGGTCGAACCCATGCAGCCGCCGATCACGTTCGAGCAGATGATGAAGTGCTTGTTCGGGTCCAGCGGCTTGCCCGGACCGATCATCCGCAGCCACCAGCCGGGCTTGCCCGTCGTCGGGTGCGGCGAGGCCACGAACTGGTCGCCGGTCAGAGCGTGGCAGATCAGGACGGCGTTGGACTTGTCCGCGTTAAGCTGGCCGTGGGTCTGGTAGCCGATCTCCAGCCCTTCCAGAACGGCGCCGGAGTCGAGCCGCAGGGGCTCGTTCGCGGGAAATCGCCAGGTTCCCCCACCAACGGGCGGGGCGGCGGGCGTGATCGGATCGAGCGCGGCCATGTCCGCCTTGGAGCGCTTGGCGAAGAAGGTGTCAACCGCCCGCTTCCTGCCAGGCCAAGGTGCGGCTATGGAGGACGCCATGGACCGACTGATCCTGATGCGCCACGGCAAGGCCGAGCGGCACGCCCAAAGCGGCGGCGACTTCGAGCGCGCGCTGGTCGACAGCGGCCGCGCGGACGCTGCCGTCATGGGCCGTATCCTGGCCGACGCCGGGATCACGCCCGACCTGATGCTGGTTTCCTCGGCGCGGCGAACGCGCGAGACGGCGGAGCAGGTGCTGACCGCCCTCGAGCAAAAGGCGCGGGTCGAGCCTTCACGCGACCTCTATCACGCCGATCCGGAAGACATCCTCCAGGCGCTGGACGACAACGGCGACGGCGCGGCCACCGTGATGGTGGTTGGCCATAATCCCGGCCTTCACGAACTGGCGCTGCGGCTGGCCGTCCAGGGCGGGGCTTCGCCGATCCAGACCAACAAGCTGCGCGGGCGCTTCCCGACCTCCACGGTGGTCGTCTTCGCCTGGAATGGCCAGAGCGCGCCGGTGCTGGAGCACCTCTTCTACGCCCACGAGAACGGCGGAGCCGGCGGCGAATGACCCTGATCTACAAGATCCTGTCCCGCGCCGAGTGGGCCACCGCCCAGGCGGCTGGGCGGTTCGAGGGCTCGGCCGTCGATCTGGCCGACGGCTTCATCCACTTCTCCGCCGCCGACCAGGCCCAGGAGACCGCCGCCAAGTGGTTTCGTGGCCAGGCCGACCTCGTCCTGCTCGGGGTCGAGGCCGAAGGGCTGGGCGAGGCCCTGAAGTGGGAAGCCTCGCGCGGCGGGGCGCTGTTCCCGCACCTTTATCGACCGCTGCTGGCCGACGAGGTGGTCAGCCAGCGTGATCTTGATCTGGACGCCGACGGCGTGCCGCAATTGGGCGTTCTTTCCGCATGAGCCTTCACGACGTCGCCGCCCGCGCCCTCCACGCCTTTGATCCCGAGGACGCGCACGGCCTGGCCATCCGGGGGCTGAAGCTGGGGCTGGGACCGCGCGACGTGGGGCCGGATGATCCGATCCTGGCCGTGCAGCTGGCGGGCCTGTCGCTGCCCAATTGCGTCGGCCTCGCCGCCGGCTTCGACAAGAACGCCGAGGTTCCAGACGCCATGCTGGCCGCCGGCTTCGGCTTTGTCGAGGCGGGCACGGTGACGCCGCTGGCCCAGGCCGGCAATCCGCGCCCGCGTCTCTTCCGGTTGACCGAAGACCAGGCGGTGATCAACCGCATGGGCTTCAACAACGGCGGCCTGGAACCCTTCGCCCGACGTCTGTCCGCCCGTCAGGGGCGTGGCGGCGTGGTGGGCGCCAATATCGGGGCCAACAAGGACGCGACCGACCGCATCCAGGACTACGTCACGGGGCTGACGCGCCTGTGGGGGCTGTCCGACTATTTCACCGCCAACATCTCCTCGCCCAACACGCCGGGCTTGCGCGCCCTGCAGACCAAGGCCGCGCTCGAGGAGCTGCTAGGCCGTCTGGCCGAGGCGCGCGCGGGCCTGAAGGCCCAGTCCGGCAGGGACTACCCGATCTTCCTGAAGGTCGCGCCGGATCTCGAGGATGGCGAGGTCGAGGCGATCGTCGAGACCGTCGTCGGCGCGGGCCTCGACGCGGTCATCGTCAGCAACACCACCATCGCCCGTCCCGACACCCTGAAGTCGCCGCTGGCCGGCGAGGGCGGCGGTCTATCGGGCGCGCCCTTGTTGGAGGCCTCGACGGCGGTCCTGAAACGCTTCCACGCCGCCGCCGCCGGCCGCGTCGCCCTGATCGGCGCGGGCGGCATCGCCAGCGGCGCCGACGCCTACGCCAAGATCCGCGCCGGCGCGCAAGCCGTGCAGCTCTATTCGGCGCTGGTCTATGGCGGACCTGGCCTGGTCGTCCGGATCAAGCGCGAGCTGGCGGCGCGTCTTCGCGCCGACGGCTTCGTCGCGGTCCAGGACGCGGTCGGCGCGGCATGACGCGCGAGCGGGCCCTGACGCTGCTGCGCCGTTTCGGGCCCTTGGCGCTGATCGTCGTCCTGTTCGTCGCGGCCTTCGCCAGCGGCCTGGCCGATCACATCTCGCTCGAGGAGTTGCGCGCGCGGGGCGCGGCGCTGCAGGCTTTCGCGCGCGAGAAGCCACTGCTGTGCGTCGCCATCTATCTGGCCATCTATGTCAGCTCGGTCGCCATCTCGCTGCCGGGCGCGCTGATCCTGTCCCTGACCGGCGGCTTCCTGTTCGGGCCCATCGGCGGCGGTTTCGCGGCGGTGACCGGCGCGACGGGCGGCTCGACGATCACCTATCTCGTGTTCCGCACGGCGTTTGGCGATATGCTGCGCAGGAAGCCGACCGCCTTCCTGACCAAGCTGGAGGCCGGCTTCAAAAGCGACGCCTTCAATTACCTGCTGACCCTTCGCCTGATCCCCGCGTTTCCTTTGCTGGTGGTCAATGTGGCGGCGGGGGTGATGAATATCCGAGCCAGAACCTTCATCCTGGCGTCGGTGCTGGGCATGATCCCGAGCTCGTTCGTCTATGCCGGTATCGGAGCAGGGCTTGGCCATATCTTCGCCAAGGGCGGCCCGGTGACGCTGGAGACGCTGTTCTCGCCCCGCATCTATCTGCCCATCATCGGCATGGGCGTGCTGGCCTTTCTGCCGCCGTTGTGGCGCCATTGGCGCAAAGGGCGCGAGATCGCGCCGATGAACGAGAAGTAGCCGCCCCGGATGGTCGAAACGGTTTCGCCGTCGGAGACTGAGACCGCCCCGCCCCGGAAACGTTTTCCGTGGCCCGGCGGCCTGTCGGCGCGCCTGCTGTTGTTCACGGCGGTCGTCGTCGCCTTCGGCGGCCTGCTGATCCTGCCGCCCGCCCTGGCGTCCTATGAAGAGCAATGGCTGCTGGACCGCGTCCGCGCGGGGGAACTGGCCTCGACCATCGCCGAGTCCGATCCGGAGCTGCGGGTCAGCGACGCCGTCGCCAACCAGATGTTCGACCAGGCCGGCGCCGTGACCGTCGCCGTGCAGGTCGACGGCGCCCGGCGCCTCGTCCTGCCGCCCAAGCAACCGTTCGAGACCACGCCCTATCTTGTCGACCTGCGTCGCCAGAATCCGGGCTCGTGGCTCGCCGCGCCGTTCTTCACCCTGACCAGCCCCAAGGGCAGCATGGTTCGCGTGATGGCCGAGCCGCGCTATCGCAAGGCCGAGTTCGTCGAGGTCGTGCTGCCCGACGCGCCGCTGAAGGCCAAGCTGGTGGGCCAACTGTGGCAACTGGCTGGCGTGACCCTGTTCGTCGCCAGCTTGGCGGGGCTCCTGGTCTACGCCTTCCTGAACATCTTCCTGGTTCGCCCGATGCAGCGCATCACCCGGGCGATGGAGGCCTTTCGAGGCGATCCGGACGATCCTGCCGCGCGTCTCGTTCCCTCCAATCGCCGCGACGAGATCGGCCGCGCCGAGCTGGAGCTAGACCGGATGCAGTCCGACCTCTTGGCCGCGCTCGCCTCCAAGGCGCGCCTGGCCGCGCTGGGCGAGGCGGTGGCCAAGATCAATCACGACCTGCGCAACATGCTGACCAGCGCCCAGATGGCGTCCGACCGTCTGGCGGCGCTGGGCGACCCGAAGGTGGCTCAGGCCCTGCCGCGCTTGGAGCGGGCCCTGGACCGTGCCATCACCCTGGCTTCGGATGTCATGGCCTACGGCAAGTCCAAGGAGCCCGCGCCCGTGGTTCGGCCGACGCCGCTGCGGCCGGCGCTGGACATGGCCGCCGAGGACGCGGGCCTCATGGCCAAGGGCGTGACGCTGGAGACCGTGATCGATCCGCGCGAGCAGGTGCTGGCCGACCCCGACCAGTTGCACCGCATCCTCACGAACCTGCTGCGCAACGCCCGCGAGGCGATCGAGGGCGCGCCCGACCGCAGCGGCAGCGGCAAGGTGTTCGTCGAGTTGCGCCGCGTCGACGGCTTCAGCGTGCTGCGCCTGTCGGACGACGGTCCCGGCGTTCCCGAGCGCGCTCGCGCCAACCTCTTCCAGCCGTTCGTGGGCTCGGCCCGTCGCGGCGGCACGGGCCTGGGCCTGGCGATCGCGCGCGAGCTGGCGCAGGGACACGGCGGTGATCTGGTGCTGGTGGAAACCGGACCCGGCGGTTCGGTGTTCGATCTGACGCTGGCTGGCGTTCCCGAGCCGCTGCCCGAGCCCGAGGGACGCGCCGACGCCTCGGCTGGCTGATTTTCGTTTTCATGCGTTTTCCAACGGCGAACCGGTGTCCACCTCGTCGGAAAACGCTCTGGGAGATTGGCGATGACGACCACATGGACCATCGCGGTGAAGCTGGGCGCCTCGCCCGACCTGGCGCCCATTCACGAGATCACGGTCGAGGCGCCGGACGCGCCCACCGCCCTGCGCCGCGTGGCGGCCATGGTGACGGTGCAGGAGGCGGCCGACGCCGAATTGCTGATCGACGGCCAGGAGGAGGTCTTCTCGCGCGCCGAGGTCGAGGCGGGCCTGGAGGAGCACCAGGCCCGGACCTAGCTAGGTTTCCTAGAGGCCCTTGGCCACGCCCTCGCGCCGGGGATCGGCGCCGCCTTCCAGCATATTGCCGGGACGCACGATCACGCCCTGCAGGCCCGAGCCTTCGATCTGGCCGACCTTGACGTTGACGCCCCGCGCGTTCAGCGCCGCCAGCATTTCGGGACCGAACAGGTCGGCGTCTCCCGAATAGGTCTCGCCCCGCGCGACCACGTTGGGCAGCGACACGGCCTGCTGCATGTTCAAGCCCCAGTAGAACACGCCGACCATCGCCTTGAGGTTATAGGACAGAATGGCGTTGCCGCCCGGCGAGCCGACGGCGGCCAGGAACTTGCCCTTCTTGTCCAGCACGATGATCGGGGCCATCGACGAGCGCGGCCGCTTGCCCGCCGCGATGGCGTTGGCCGCCGGGGCGCCGTCCTTCTCCTTCGGCGAGAACGAGAAGTCGGTCAGCTGGTTGTTCAGGAAGAAGCCGCCGACCATTCGGCCGTTGCCGAAGATGCTCTCGACCGTCGTGGTCATCGAGACCGCGTTGCCCTGGGTATCGACGACGACGAGGTGGGTGGTCCCGCCCGGCTCGTGGGTCATGTCGATCCCGACCTTGGGCGCGCCCTTGGGGAGGCCGAACGGCGGCGCCGCGCCGGCCTTGTCGGTGATCAGCTTGGCGCGTTCGGCCACGTACTGGGGATCCAGCAGGCCCTCGACCGGCACCGTCACGAAGTCCGGATCGCCGACATAGCGGTCGCGGTCGGCGTACATCACGCGTTCGGCCTGGGCCAGCTGGGTCCAGGCGACCGGATCGGTCGGGCCGCGCTTGCCGATGTCGGTGTGCTCCAGCATGCGCAGCGCCTGGATGACCGCCAGGCCGCTGGACTGCGGGTTGGGCACGCAGACGGTGTAGAACTTCCAGGGACGGCACAGGGCCGGCGCCGAGCGCGGCTTGTAGCTCTTGAGATCGGCCAGGGTGATGGTGCTGGGCAGATCACCCTCATGCAGCCGGTCGACGATCGCCTGGGCGATCGGACCCTCCAGCAAGGCGGCTGGGCCTTGGGCGGCGATCTGGCGGACCGTCTCGGCGTAGGCCGGGTTCCTCAGCACGTCGCCGGCCTGGTAGCGGGTTCCGTCGGGCTTGGTGAAGTACTTCACCGCGTCGGGCTGCGAAGCCTGCGGCGCGCGCGTGGTGTTGATCATGCCGGCCAGGCGCGGGCTGACCACGAAACCGTCGTCGGCCAGTTTCTCGGCGTCCTTGAACAGCGTGTTCCAGGCGACCTTGCCATGTTCCTTCTGGGCCATGGACAGCATGGCCACCGCGCCAGGCACGCCGGTCGAGCGGCCGGACAGCAGCACCGTCACGAAGGGCAGGGGCTTGCCGTCCGGTCCCAGGAACATGTCCGGGCTGGCGGCGCTGGGCGCCTTCTCGCGGCCGTCATAGGCGGTCACCTTGCCGGTCTTGGCGTCGTAGAAGACCAGGAACGCGCCGCCGCCCAGGCCCGAGCTCTGAGGCTCGACGAGACCCAGCACCGCCTGGATCGCCACGGCCGCGTCCACCGCGCCGCCGCCGTCGCGCAGCACGCGCAGGCCCGCTTCCACCGCCAGGGGATTGGCCGCGGCCACCATGCCCTTCGAGATCGGAGATGTCGCCGCCGGCCTCGGCGTGGGCATGCCCAGCGCGATCGACTCGGCCTGGGCGGCCATCGGCGCGAGGACCAGCTGAAGAGCGGCTGAAACAGCGAGCAGGGAGGCGAAGCGACGCATACGGATCCTCAGGCAGACGAGAGAGACGACCTGCCCGCCGTCCCCGGGAGTGTCCATGGACACCAAGCGCGCGGCGCTGTCACGCCTAGATAAGCTGTGACGGACTTCATCGATCATGCTTTGAGCGCGCTCCGGGCATCGCCCGCCCAAGACCGAACGCGGTTGCGCCAACTTTTCGAGATTATCCTGAAAACCGGGCTTGCGTCCCCGGAACGGCTGGGCTATCTCCCCCGCCTCGCCGCAAGGCAGTGCGCGCCCGTAGCTCAGCTGGATAGAGCATCAGACTACGAATCTGAGGGTCGGACGTTCGAATCGTTCCGGGCGCGCCATTAAAATCAATAGCTTAGCTAAAATCACCGTTTGAGATTTGAAAACTAAAACGGTTTTTCAAACGGTTTTGGTGCGCGACGTCTATGCTTGTGGACGGTGCCGCTCCTAGCAAAAAGATCGCGTCCAACTCCAGGAATTAACGGGAGTTCGAATCCCTCCCTCTCCGCCATCCCAGCGTTCGCATCTGTTCGCTGTCATCCGTCAACCCACTGAAAAATCGCCGCAATTTTAGCGTTTGGTGCCCACAAGCGTCCGCGCGAGTTCGCCCCAGAACGTGGGTAAACGCGTGCAGGATGTGGGTAGCATCGTGGGTAAGGCTGCGGGGCAAAGATGGCGCATCTGGTGGGCCGCCTGACGGCACTGAAGGTGACGAAGGTCAAGAAACCCGGCATGTACGCCGACGGCGCTGGCCTCTATCTGCAGGTCACAGGCGACGGCGAAAATACGCCTGCGAAATCCTGGATCTTCCGCTTCACCCTTCGCGGCCGCTCCCGTGAAATGGGCCTGGGTTCCTTCTCGATCTTTGGGTTGGGCGAAGCGCGGGCGAAGGCAGCCGAGTATCGACGGCAGGTCTACGA
>CAKZJK010000534.1 GCA_936942565.1 uncultured Caulobacter sp.
TCAAAATCCGGGTCTGCGCCATTACCTTGGCGCCACTTCGCCGCTCCGCTGGGGCGGCTTTCAGTTGCGGCAAACGCGGGAGTGGTCGTGAAAGACGAATGGGTACTGGTCACCGGCGGCACCGGCTCGTTCGGCCGACGCTTCATCGAAACCGTGCTGCGGCGCTACGCCCCACGGAAGGTCATCATCTACTCCCGCGACGAACTGAAGCAGAGCGACATGCAGATCGAGCTGCGCGAGCAGCTCGACGAGAAGACGTTCGGCAAGCTGCGCTTCTTCCTGGGCGACGTCCGCGATCGCGAACGCCTGACCTTGGCCTTGCGCGGCGTCGACATCGTCATCCACGCCGCGGCCCTGAAGCAGGTGCCGGCGGCCGAGTACAATCCGTCGGAGTGCATCCACACCAACGTGCTGGGCGCCGAGAACGTGGTCTGGGCCAGCCTCAACAACGGCGTGAAGCAGGTCGTGGCCCTGTCGACCGACAAGGCCTGCAACCCGACCAACCTCTACGGCGCGACCAAGCTGGCCTCGGACAAGACCTTCGTGGCGGCCAACAACCTGTCGGGCGACATCGGCACGCGCTTCTGCGTCGTGCGCTATGGCAACGTGGTCGGCTCGCGCGGCAGCGTTGTGCCGCTGTACCGCCGCCTTCTGGCTCAGGGCGCGACCGAGCTGCCGGTCACCGACCCGCGCATGACCCGCTTCTGGATCACCCTGAACGAGGGCGTCGACTTCGTGCTGTCGTCCCTGACGATGATGCGCGGCGGCGAGATCTTCGTGCCGAAGATCCCCTCGATGGCCATGCCCGACCTCGTGAAGGCCATGTCGCCGACCGCCGGCATGAAGGTGATCGGCATCCGCCCCGGCGAGAAGCTGCACGAGATCATGATCAGCGCCGACGACGCCCGCGCCACCGTCGAGTTCGAGGACCGCTTCGCGATCGAGCCCAACTTCGCCGAGTTCGGCCGCAAGCCCTACACCGCGGCCGACGGCGCCAAGCCCGTCGCCGAGGAATTCTCGTACAGCAGCGACAACAACCACGACTGGCTCTCGCCCGAGGGCCTCCTGGCCATGCTGGAGGAAAAGGCCGCGCGATGAGCGGCTCCTTCCTTCCCTACGGCCGCCAGACGATCGAGGACGACGACATCGCGGCCGTCGCGGAGGCCCTGCGCGGCGATTTCCTGACCACTGGCCCGACGGTCGAGGCGTTCGAGACCGCCTTCGCCCGGAAGGTCGGCGCCCAGCACGCCATCGCCGTCTCCAACGGCACGGCGACCCTGCACCTGGCGATGCTGGCGCTCGGTATCGGTGAAGGCGACACCTGCATCGCCCCGTCGATCACCTTCCTGGCCACCGCCAACTGCGCCCGCTATGTCGGCGCCGAGGTGGTGTTCGCCGACGTCGACCCCGACAGCGGCCTGATGACGCCCGACACGCTCGCCAAGGCCCTGGCCCGCGCGGCCGGCCGGCGCGTGAAGGCGATCCTGCCCGTCCACCTGCGCGGCGACGTCTGCGACCTGCCGGCCCTGAAGGCCCTGGCCGACGCGGCTGGCGCGGTCCTGGTCGAGGACGCGCCTCACGCCCTGGGCTCGATCGCCACCTTCGACGGGCTCGCCCATCCGGTCGGCGACGGCGCCTATTCCAGCTTCGCCAGCTTCTCGTTCCATCCGGTCAAGACCCTGGCCACCGGCGAGGGCGGCATGCTGACCACCAACGACAAGGCCCTGGCCGATCGCGCCCGCCTCTTGCGGTCGCACGGCATGGTGCGTCCGGCCGGGGGCGATCCCTGGTGGTACGAGATGCCGGAGCTGGGCTTCAACTACCGCATCCCGGACGTGCTTTGCGCGCTTGGCCTGTCGCAGTTGAACAAGCTGGATCGCTTCGTGGCCCGTCGTCGGGAGCTCGCCGCGCTCTACGCCCGCCTGCTGCCCCAGCGCGCGCCGAACGCCCGCCTGGCCGCCAGCCCCGCCTATTCGGACCCGGCGCTGCACCTGCTGACCGTGCTTATCGACTTCGAGGGCCTGGGCCTGACCCGCCGCGCCGTCGTCGAGGCGCTGAAGGCCAAGGGCGTCGGGACGCAGGTCCACTACATCCCGGTCCACCGCCAGCCCTACTACGTGAACCGCCAGGGTCTCGCCGATCTCCCCGGCGCCGACGCCTGGTACGCCCGCTGCCTGACCCTGCCGCTCTATCCGGCGATGACCGACGGCGACGTCGAGCGGGTGGTCGACGCCCTGGCGGAGGTGTTGGGCTAGCCCGCCGCGCTGATCTGCGTGATCGGCTGGATGTCGGTGAAGTTCGGCAGGTCGGCCGTCAGTTCCAGCCCCTGGGGGCTGGTTAGCGAGGCCTGCATCGCCTCGGCGTCGCGGAAGAAGAGGGTGACGATCTTGACGAACGTCGCGGGTCCGCCGTCCGCCGCGGAGACGCCCGTCAGGACCTGAACGTCGGTCAGGCCCGTCCCGGCGAAAGCTTTCCTCACCAGGGGGATGTGGTGGTCGTCGTAGTAGGCGTGGTCGAACCTCGCGCCGTCGCCGGCGGGGTAGAGGACGGTGAACACGGCGGCCATGGCGATCTCCCGGCGGCCGGAATGACCGCGCGGACCGAGCCTAGCCGGCGCCGTCGGGGAAGAGTCAAACGGCGACGCCGGACATTAAATAAATGACAGGCGCCTCCAGAAAGCCTCGCCAAAGCCTCTAAGCGCCAAGAGCATCGAGGGGTTTTCATGTTTCGTAAGGTTCGCATCCTGGCCGTGGCCTTGGCCGCGCTGAGCACGGCCGCCGCCGCGCGGGCGGGGGATTACCGGCCATCCTTCCATCCAGACACCCTGAAGGGTCCCCCGCGCGGCGCGCCCAACGCGGTGATGGTCCTGGGCACGGCCCACCTGTCTGGTCTGCCCAAGACCTTCGACATGACGCGGTTGTCGCCCTTGCTGGACCGAATGGCCGCGTGGAAGCCGACCGGGATCGCCACCGAGAACCTCTCGGGCCTGCAGTGCGACGCCTTGCGGCGCTATCCCGCCCGCTACGCCGTGACCGTGACGATGTACTGCCCCGACCCCACGGCGGCGGGCCAGGCCCTGGGGCTGGACGTTCCGGCGGCCAACGCCGAGGCCGAGCGCCTGCTGGCCGCGTGGCCGGTCGAGCCCAGCGCCGCCCAGCGTCGCCGTCTGGCCGCCGTATTCCTGGCGGCGGGCGAGCGGGGCTCGGCGCTGGTTCAGTGGCTGCGGCTGCCGGAAGCCGAACGCAAGGCCGGCGACGGGCTGAATGACGACCTTGTCGCCCTGCTCGAAAAGCTGAAGGCCACGCGCAACGAGACCTACCAGATCTCGGCCGTCCTCGCCGCCCGCCTGGGCCACGAACGCCTTTGGAGCGTCGACGATCACTCGGCCGACACGGGCGAAAGCCCCGATCCCGCCGAAGAGAAGGCGTTCGAGGTCGCGATCAGCAAGGCCTGGGACAATCCCGTCAGCCATGCGCGCAAGGCCCAGTACGAGCGCCTTCAGCGGGATCTCGACAAGCCGGACGGCGTGCTGAACCTCTACCGGGCCTTCAACAGCGCCAAGGCCCAGCGGATGGCCTACGAGGGCGACTTCGGCGCGACCTTGCGGGAGCCCTCGCCCCAGGGCTTTGGCCGGCGGTATCTCGGCTACTGGGAGACCCGAAACCTGCGGATGGTCGCCAACATCCGCGATGTGCTGGGCCAGCATCCCGGCATGCGCCTGCTGGCGATCGTCGGCGCTTCGCACAAGGGCTACTACGAGGCCTATCTGAACCAGATGCACGACGTGCGACTGGTCGACGCCCAGGCGGCGCTGCGCTGAACGCCGCGCCCTGGCGGAGGACGACGACCTGGCGCATCCTCCCCAAAACCAGGGAGGGCGAAAAATGGCGCGGAAAAAGTCCGTGGTGGTCACCGGCGTGTCCACCGGCATCGGCTGGGGCGCGGTCAAGGTGCTCGTGGGCAAGGGCTTTCACGTCTTCGGCAGCGTGCGAAAGCCGGCCGACGCCGACCGCCTGAAGGCCGAGTTCGGTGACGCCTTCACGCCCTTGCTGTTCGACGTCACCGACGAGGCCGCCGTTCGCGCGGCCGCCCGGCAGGTCGAAGCCGCGCTGGGCGGCGCGACGCTGGCGGGCCTTGTCAACAACGCCGGCATCGCCGTGGCCGGTCCCTTGCTCTATCTGCCCTTGGACGAGTGGAAGAAGCAGCTGGACGTCAACCTGACCGGGGTGGTGATCGTCACCCAGGCCTTCGCGCCCCTGCTCGGCGCGGGCGGCGCCCCCGCCAAGGCGCCCGGCCGGATCGTCAACATCTCCTCGGTCGGCGGCCGCAACGCCAATCCGTTCATGGCGCCCTACTGCACCACGAAGTTCGGCCTGGAGGGCCTGTCGGAATCCCTGCGCCGCGAGCTGCTGCCGTTCGGGGTCGGCGTCGTGGTGGTCGCGCCCGGCGCGGTGGCCACCCCCATCTGGGACAAGGCCGACGAGACCGACACCACCCGCTACGCCAACACCGTCTACGCCCCGGCCCTGGAGAAGCTGCGCCAGTTCATGCTGGCCCTCGGCAAGTCGGGCCTGCCGCCGGAGACGATCGGCGAAGCCATCGCCACCGCCCTGACCACCGCCAAGCCCAAGGTCCGCTACGTCGTCTCGCCTTCGCCCATGCAGGTGCTCATGACCGAGATCCTGCCCAAGCGCACGCTGGACCGGATCACCGGCCGGCGGCTGGGCCTGCTGCCGGAGTGATGGTCGCTTTGGGAAAGGTTGGCGCCGACCTGGGATGTCGGCTTTCGACCCGTTGCGGACTCCGTGGCGTTGCCGCAAAACATGGCGCATGCCAGAGCTGCTCCACGAGTATTGGGAAAACGAACACGGCGGCGAATTCGGACCGGTCCGTGAACGCAGCGACCAGTTGCGCCCTAGCCTGACACCTAGCGCCCGTAGGGTTTTTGGACTCCGCGCGTCGTCTTGGTACGAGGCGATGCGGCTCTACAATGAACAGCTCGACTATGGTGAGTACGTGCCTGTCGAAGGGCTAGACGATCACTTCTATACGGATGAAGAGGCGGCCCAACAGGAAGCCTATCTGGCTGTCCGCAACGTCTGAAACCCACCCTAGTCGGACGTTCCGCGTCTTGTCGCGCCTTTAGGGCGCGCGTTCCACGCGCTTACCTGCCTTAGCGCCACTGACGCCTCCTTTTGCGACATGGTGGCTATCATCACCTAGCCGTCCGCAACCACCCGTTCCGGACATTGACACTATCGACCGTGAAGGCCTGAAGTGCACTCATGACACCAGCCGATATTGAAGCCGCAATAGCCGGCGCTCTTACCGCGAAGGGTTCGGGAGGATTGCCATTCGAACGGATGATGGAGCTGATCGAAGCTGGTCGATCACGCGGCTTATCCGTCTCCACTATCGACGCAACATGCGACGGCGGAAGGCAGCCGTCGGACCTTGGCTTTCACGTCGATAGTGATGATCTGGACAGGATGGCTGGCGATAGCGCAGGTCGTGCCAACACCACGGCCAAGTGGGCCAGAGAAAGCTATGAGGGGGTGACGATTGAGGATGGCGTCGAATTCGAGGTCTGGTTCTGGCGGGACTGAGTAGGCGCGACGGTTTCTTTCCACCCTAACCGGCTGTCTAACTTCACTGCTTTCTGGCAGCTAAGATGCTCGCTATGGTTGGCCGTTGACCCACGAAGACGTGCATGATCGAGCATCGTTCGTAGCTTACCTGGCCGAACTCCGAGGGCTCCTGGCCGCGAAGCACTCAGCTGACGTGTGGGAAAACGGTGACCTTCCCAGCTTTTTTGAGGCGATGGAGGCCTGGGCGCGCGACTGGGACAAACCCGCGCACGAAAACCCGTGGCGACATGCAGCGGACGTCCTGACCGCAGCAACCATGTACGAGTAGGGAGAAGCTGGTGCCGAAATATAGGGTCGAATGGGACCTCGGTGGCCAGAACATCCGCCTTGGCACTTTGACCTTCAGTGATGATGAAGAGGCCACCTCAGAGGTGACCCTGATCTGCCGCCGCGAAGGTGTTGGTGCGACGATCACACGGCCTGATCGAAAGCTCACGGTGGCGACCATCGCTCGACCAAATGTCGGCTAGCAACCCGTGGCGGACGTTAGCCTCCAGCGTGGCGCAGGTTGGCTGCTAGAGCGTAGGCGCGCTCGATCAAGGTTCTGAGGCGGTCGTTCTCGGTAACCAGCACTACGCCTTCGCGGTGTAGAACTAGGTCATTCAGAGAACCCATCCCTCCAAACAACACTAGAAACCGTTGAACGCCGTAGTGGTCGGACTCATCGATCCATGCCGCGCAACGTTCGATCTGGTCGGCCCAATGCGGACCGTCATGGACACGGAGATAAGCCTCTAGTTCATGGAGCGCCTTCGAAAGCGCCTGGACTTCAGGGTGGAGCTTCATAGCTGCACCATATGAACGCTAACGGCGGCTTTCCACCCTGAGCGGTAGTTCGCCAAGCCCGCTGCTCACCACGCGTATATGAATTCGCGGCTCAACAGCATCGACGAGGCGGCGGCTGCTTCCACGACTTCCGTACAAACATTGTTGTCCGCAGCGAGAAATATGAACGGATCATCGTTGCGGAAGCGAGCATACCAGCGAAGGCTGGCGGGGCAGATTTCCGTTTCGTCGTCGCCCTCGTTCGCGACCAGTCGGGGCAACTCATCTGGTCGGGCCAAGATTGGCTCCTGCTCGCCATCGAAGCCATACCGAACAGCTTCCACCCTCACGCCGCTATGTTTCGCGAGAACCTGTGTCACGGCCGGTTGGAGAGCTTTCGGACCTTCGACCAACCGGCCAGAGGCCCTTGCGGCGCCGAGCATCGCTTCCGTAACCTCTCCGGCAAATAGGCCGGCAAGGTCAGTGAAACTGCGCGGCGACGCATAGTGGCCATTGCCCAAGGCTACGTTCAACTCCGTCAGGAGCACGAGGTGGCGCCAGTCCTGTATGGCTGGCGTGACCTGCCAGAGGGGCACATTCCTACGGAATGTCCTCTCCGGAAACGGCAACTCAGCGCGGAACATCGACCTGTCACTCGCGAGCTGAAGTGGCGGGGTTGAGAGATTGGCCAAATCCAAGTTGGCTTCGGCGTCGAGGCTACTTATGCAGACATCTACGTCCGGAAACCACCCTCAGCCGACGTTTGGACGGTCTGCTTGACGGAGGCGAGGGGCCCGGCCCTAGGCCGCCTTGTTGCTGGCCAGGCTCTTGATCAGGTCCATGGTGGCCGGCGATTCCGCCAGTTCCTCGCGGGCGCCGGGGCCGCGGGCCAGCTTCAGGGCCTCGGCGCGGGCCTTGTCGGCGACGGGGCCGGTCGGGCCGGACTCGCCCATGGCCAGCTTGGCCAGCAGGGTCAGGCGATGAGGCAGCGGGGCCGGGGCGCGGACCAGCATGGTCAGCAGGCGCGTGTCGCCCTCGATCTGCGCGCCGATCTCGCCGAGCTTGGCGCAGAGCGGCTCGTAGTCTTCCCGAACCAGGCCCGAACGGGTCAGCTGGCGCTGCAGGCCAGCCAGTTGGCTCAGCTTGGCGACCGGGGAGTCGGGCCCCTGGCGCATTTCCTTCTCGAAGCGCATGGCGCTGATATTGCCGTTCAGCCAACGCCCGGCGTTGCGCTTGTTGACCGCGCCCATGACGTTCTCGGCCAGGCGGATCAGGATCTTGATCTCTTCATAGGACGAGCGGTCGCGGCCCAGCAGGCTGTCGATGAACTCGCCGTTCAGCAGGGTCTTCGAGCGCGTGGTGAAGGCGGCCTGGATGTCCTCGGCCTGCAGGATGCGGCCGGCGGCCGCCGTCAGGCTCATGGCCAGGGCGCGCAGATATTCGATCTCGGCCTCGGCGTGGCTGGGCTTGAGGCGACGCACGCCGTTCAGCTCTGTCAGCACCCGCTCGGCGATGGCCTTGCGCACGGTCGGGAAGTCGTCGCCCGACAGCCAGTCGCTGAGGCGCTTGGCCGTGCCGGAGAGCTCCGGCATGCAGGCGCGGACGCTGGCCTCGATGCGGATCAGGGCCTCGACCGCCGCGCCGCCCGCCGAGCGGGCCATGGCCTGCTGGCTATCGATCAGCTCGTTGTAACGCTCGGCCGCGAAGAACCGCATGTTGGCCGCCGCCGAGACGCGGATCGGGAACTCCACGAGCTCGAACCAGGCGTCGCGGAGCTCGGGTGGGACCTGCTGGCTCGCCGCCCTGGTCTCGTCGACCAGGACGCGGAAGGCCTTCAGGCGGGCGTTGACCTCCTCGGGCGTGTAGCTCGACAGATGACGGCTTTCGGCCTTGGGCTGCCATTCCAGGTGCTCGGGACGGCGCTCGAAGTTCAGGCGGTAGTAGCGGTCTAGAAGGTCGGCGGTCTTGGCCGCAAGATCCGGACCCAGGTTGCGCGCGGTCCAGTCGCTCAGGAACTGCTTCTGGGTCTTGCCGCGCCAGCGGTCGATGTCCCAGGCCATCTCCAGGAAATGGCTGGTCCCGATCTCGGCCGGCTTGATGTCGCCGACATTGGCGATCCAGACGTTGCGCGCGCCCTTGTCCCAGGCGTGGATCATCTCCTCCTGAACCAGCGCGGGCGGCGTCGTGGAGAGCCACAGATAAGCCAGCGGATAGCCGAGGTACGAGAGGTGGTAATAGACCCCCGCCCCGCCCTTGCGCGCGGCCTCCTCGGGACTGGCGAACTGGCGGATGTAGCCGAAGTTGTCGTCCGGCCAGACGATGGTGACGTCGTCGGGCACCTTCACGCCGGCGCGATAGACGCCCAGCACTTCCTTGTAGGGCACGAAGATCTGCGGAATCTTGGCGACATCGGCATTGACGTTCTTGGCCAGGATCTCGCGCTGATCGGCGATGATCTTGTCCAGCAGGGCGACCTTTTCCTCGGTGGTCTTGGGGCCGACCATGCCGGTGTCGTGGATGCCGCGCATGCCGACGGTCCAGAGGCTCTCGTAAGGCGCGTTGATCTTGGCGCGCTCTTCCCAATAGGCCTTCACGCCGTCGGGATTGGTCGCGTAGTTGAACTTGGCCGGATCGTCCTTCCTCTCCCCGACATTGTTACGCAGCATGGCCTCGGCGTGGGACGAGCCCATGACGATGCCGTACTCCTCGGCCAGCTTGGCGTTGGCGGGATCCGAGTTGAACGGCGCGGTGGTGTGGTGCATCGCCGGCCACAGGGTGTTGGCCTTCAGGCGCAGCAGCAGGGTGAAGACCTTGCGGTAGGTTTTGGGGCCGATATCGCCCCGCTCGGGATCGAAGGTCTTCACGGCCCAGGGGTAGAGACCCCAGTCCTCGTCGTTGACGAAGATTCCGCGATAGCGGACCGAGGGCGGACCAAAGCGATGGACGCCGGCGCGCACGAACAGCGCCTCGCGCCGCTTGGGCGTGACGTCGGCCCACCAGGCCCAGGGCGAGACGCCCATGCCTTGGGCCACCTCATAGACGCCGAACGCGGTCCCGCGCCGGTCGCTGCCGATCACCACCAGGGCCTTTTCGACGCCGGGCGCGGGGCGATCAACGGTCGCGATGACGAAGCTCTCCCAGGCGCCCTTCAGACGCGAGACGTCGACGCGCTTAGCCGCGACCAGCTGGTCGATCAGCGGGCTCTGGCCCAGCGTGCCGACCAGGATCGCGGTCTTGCCGGCGGGCGCGGCGGCGACCGCCGCGCGCTGGCCGGTCACGGTCTGGATGTCGTCGGAGAGGTCATCGGCGGCGTGGCGCACGACGGCGGCGTCGGCGGGGTCGATCACGATGCTCGGGACCACGCCCGCCCCCACCAGCTGGAAGCCGCCCCGGACGGGTCCGTCGGCGAAGATCGGCGCGGTCTCGGCGGCGGCGCGGGTCGCGGCGCTCGCGGCCCAGACGTGGCCGGTCGGCACAGAGGCCAAGCCCAGGGCGCAGACGGCCGCGATGTGAATGCACTTCATCACCAAACTCCCTACTCGCGACGCTGGTCGGCGCCGCCTTCGCGCCCATTCCCTGGGCGACGTTCCTTAGCCGCTAAGCGGCCTTTAGCCGTCCGCGCGGGTCGCGCGACGCACGACCGCTTCGAAGTCTTCCAGCCGACAGTCGAAGGCCGGGGTCGCCGTGCCGCAGCCCTGGATAAAGACCGGCGCCGACAGCGGCGGGGCCTTGGCGTCCAAGGCGGTCATGTTCCGCAGCTGGGACAGGCTTTGCCCCGTGAATCGTACGCGAACCACGCGCACGCCGTCGTCACGCTTCCAGCGCTCGAACACCAGGGCGCCGCCCGGCTGGATCTGGTTGGGCTGATAGCCCGGCAGGGTCCATTCCATCCGCAGCAGGCCGCCCAGCGAGGCGAGCGTGCCATCGTGGCCGGCGATCACCACCAGCTTGGCGTCGGCGGGGCCGATCGAGGCGCCGTTCGGCTTGGCCCCGCTCTCCACGGTGGCCAGCAGCCGGTCGGCCAGGCGCCCGGCGAGAACGCGCGCCACATAGGGCGTGCGCAGGCGCAGATCGAATTCGGCCTGGTGCAAGAAGAACGCGCGGGTCAGGGCCTCCTCGTCGAGGCCCTTCCAGCCCAGGCCGGCGAAGTCGCCGCCATCGGCCCAGGCCATCAGCAGGCTCTCGGTGACGCCCGAGGCGAAAGCTTCCGGGCCAGAGACGCCGGCCAGGTCTTCCCCGTCGACGAAACCAGGTTTGGCGTCGAACACGCGGCGCTTGCCCGGCGCGGCCGGACACGGCCCCTTGGCGCATTGCATCAGAAGCGCGTCGAGCTGCTCGGCCTCCTGCCGATGGCTGGCGCTCCAGGCGGAAAGGTCGCCACCGACGCGACCGGCCACGGCCGCGCGGGCCAGGGCGTGATCGGCCTTGACGATCCCGGCCTTCACCGGCTCGAACATTGGATCGTCGTTGCCCTCGCCCACCGTGTTGACGACGACAGGACAGCCAGGCGCCAGGGCGGCGGCGTAGGCCTTGCCCGTCGCGATCGTGCGCTGGGTGACGTTGGCCCAGGTGTAGACCGCCGAGCAGTCGCCCGCCTTCAGCAGGCCCTGGGCGATGTAGTGCTGGCGGTAGTAGTCGCCCATGCGCGCGATCAGGGTCTCGCCTCGCGCGGTCAGGTGGCCGGCGGGCACCGCGAACCGAGGCCAGGGGCGGGCCGAGGCCTCTTCCAGGCGCTCGGGCGATGACATCGCCGATCGCACGCCATGGCGGCTGAGGATCACGACCTTCTCGAGCGTCTCGGCCGACACCGAAGTCGCCGACACCGCGGCGATGGCGACGGCGGCGATGCGGAGGGAAAGGCGCATGACGGCTCCTAAAGCTTCACGACGACGCCGCGACGAGCCATGACATAGCCCAGCAGCCAGCAAACCAACATGTAGGCCACCGCGCACAGCAGCGAGCCGAACGCGCCCGGCGCCAGGGCCTGGAAGACGTTGACGCCGACCCACTTGTAGAGCCCCACGCCCGGCGCGACCTCGATCATGCCCAGCACGGTCACGAACAGCTCGGAGAACAGGTAGATCACCAGCGGGTTCAGCCCGAAGACCTGGAAGAAATAGGTCCCTGGATTGGAGTCCTTGCCCTCGAGGATCTTGGTCAGGCCGGCCAGGAGGACGAGATCGATGCCGACGGTTAGCAGCACGAAGCTACCGGTCCAGAGCTTCTTAGCGATCGGGAACAGCGGGTTCCAGGCGAAGCCCGCCAGGATCAGCACGACGCCCGCGACCGCCATTCGCGTCAGAGCCGGCGTCGAGCCGGGGTTCTCCTTCAGGAAGCGCGCGGCCAGATAGCCAGCCAGGACGTTGACCGTCGAGGGCAGCGTGCCGAGCAGGCCTTCGGGATCGAAGCCGCCGTCCTTGCGATAGAGGTGGTTCTGGCCGATGAGGAAGAGATCGAGATGCGTGCCGGCGTTGCCCAGCTTGGAAAGCGGCGCGGCTGGATCCCCGAACGTCATCAGGATCGCCCAATAGCCGAGCAGCAGCACGGCCGACAGCGCCACGATCAAGCGCGGCGACAGCCAGCGCACGGCAAGCGCGGCCAGCAGATAGGCCAGACCGATCCGCTGCAGCACGCCCATGACCCGGGTGTCGGAGAACGGGATCAGAGCCCAATGCCCGTCGACCTTCTTCACGAACGGGAACCAGTACATCAGGAACCCAAGCAGGAAGATCAGGGCCGCGCGCCGCAGCACCTTGGCCAGGAATTCTTGCGTCGGGATCGGTCGCGAGAAGGCGAAGGCCATAGAGCAGCCGACCGCGAACAGGAACGACGGGAACACCGCGTCCGCCGCCGTGAAACCGAACCACGGCGCGTGCACCAGCTGGGTATAGGCCTTGGCGCCAGGGCCCGCCGTGTTGACGACGATCATCAGGCAGACCGTCAGCCCCCGGAACACGTCCAGGGACAGGAAACGGGCGGCGGGCTTGCTCATGCGGTCTTCTCCCCGCCCTGATCGATCCGTGCGATCAGGGTCCTTATCTCGCCGATCGGGTCGGCGGGTTTTTCGCGCCGATAGGCGACCTCGGCGTCCACCCAGGCGCGCTCCCAGGCGATGCTGGCGCGCACGGCGGCGGGCTCGTCGAACGTCCCGGTTCCAGCGGCCTTCAGCGCGTCCAAGAACATCGACCAGCGGGGCAGGTAGAAGCCGCGATACAGCCCCTGCCAAGCCTTGGAAGCGTAGTCGTTGAGGTTGCCCTCCCCGCCCCAGACGGTGACCTGGGCCTTGGCGTTGGCGGCATAGGCCGCCGCGTCGGCGGGCGTGTCGCCATAGGCGCGAGCGTCGTCGATCCAGGTCGCTAGGGTCTCGGGCTGGACGCCCAGCAGCTTGTCGATCGACAGCGCCAGCGCCTCGATCTCGGCGCGCGCCCGATCGCCCGTGGCGACGTCGCCTCGACGATAGGCGGCGACGGCGACCTGCAGCAGGTCGTCGATCTTCAGCGTCGCCAGGTGGCGCGTCGCATCGGTCAGGTCCAGCACGAACAGAGGCTCGTTGGCATAGGCGGGCGCTAGCGCGGTCAGCGCCTTGACGGCCGCCTCCAGCTTGGCGCGGTCACCCGGATGCGGCGGGAATTCGCCGATCGTCGCGGTCGGACGTTTAAAGAAGAGATAGGCGCCGGCCTTGCTCTTCCACCAGCGCGGCGACCAGTAGCGGGTCGAATAGGCCGCCTCGACCAGCTGCCCTAGAGCCGCGTCCAGCGCGGGCGAGGTCTTGCCGTAGCGCGCGCGGGCGTAGGTCGAGAGCCAAGCCGAAAGCGACTCCCGCCCCGCGCCCCAGGCCAGGTCGTAGACGGCGTCATAGACGATCGAGTTGTTGTGCAGGCCTTCGGGGAACATGCCGAACCCGGCTAGCTTGCCCGCTTGCGGATTGGCCGCGATCGCCGGAATGTCCTGGCGATAGTAGCCAAGGTCGCCGTAGACCGGATTGCTGCCGCCGTAATTGTGGACGTAGCCGTAGATCCACGGCTTGCCACCGAAGGCCTTGGCGTTCTTCCAGACCGCGGGATAGCGGTCGTTGCCGATGTCCAGGATCATCAGCTTGTCGTCGGGCACGAGGCTCAGATAGGCCGAGATCGCCGTGGGATCCCAGAAGTGGCTGTCGGCTCCGAACAGCCAGCCCTGCATCACCCAGACCGCGTCCGGACGCGCTTGCCGGATAGAGTCGTAGATCGCCTTGCCATAGGCGGCCAGGCGCTGGGCCTTCAGGGCCGGATCGACCTCGACCTTGGTTTTGGTCGCCGCGGTGTTGGCCGCGCCATCGCCATAGGCGGCGTCACGGGCGTCCGCGCCGTCGGCGTTGATCGGCGGTAGCATCTCGTTGAACGAGTCCGCCAGGTAGTAGGTCCCCGCCCCATAGGTCTCCGTATAGAGCGCCAGGAACCGCCCGGCGATCTTGGCGAAAAGCGGGTCGGCTGGATCCAGCCAATAGGTCTCGTGGAAGCCCTCCCACGGCCGCATGCGATAGATGCGGGCCTTGGGGTTCTTCTGGGCGAAGGCCTTGGGCACATAGCCGCCAAACGCGGGCAGGATCGGCGTCATGCCCAGCGACCGCATCCGGCCCAGGATCTGGACCTGCAGCGCCTTCTTCTTGTCGATCCAGTTGGTCGGCAGAGGCGCGCGATAGCCCTCGATATTGCCCATGCGCTGCCAGGGCGTGAAGGCCGGACCCGAGAAGTAGTCGGCTAGCTCGGCTTCACTCAGGCCGAACTCGCGCCACAGGGCGCGCCAGACATACTCCTGACCTTCCATGGCCAGGGGCATGTCGACGCCGTGCGCCGCCATCCAGTCGATCTCGCGCGTCCAGCGGTCCCAGCCCCACCAGGGGGTCGTATAGCCGTAGGTGCAGGTGTTCAGATAGGCGCGGTGGCGGAACGGCGTCTCGACGCGCGCGCCGGAGGCTGGGGGCAAGGCGCCGCCCTGGGCGATCCGATCGCCCTCCCAGCTGACGTGGGCCAGGCCCGCCTGGTTCAGATAGGCGTAGGCGCCGCGCACGAGGGCCACGGGCGTATCGCCGGAAATGGAGAGCCTGCCGGCCTTGCCGCTGACCGAATACCAGGAGCGCCCGGCGCTCGGGGTCAGGGACAGGTTCACGCCGGAGAGGTGCGGGCCGAACAGCCGTTGCAGGCTCGCGCGCGCGGCGGCGGCGCCCTTGGCGGAAGGGGCGGCGAAGGCGGGACCCGCTATGGCGGCGGCGGCGGCGGAGATCAGCGCCTGACGTCGGTTCAGAGAGGCTTTCATCGGCGCCTGCATTTACAAAAAGGGACGCCCGCCGCCTAGGAGAAGGAAAACGGCGGGCGCCAGGGGAAGGCCTCGCCCGTCCAACGGACGAGGCCAGGAAGGACACGGCGCTCAGGGGAGGAAGAGAGCGCCGCGCCGAACGCGTTACATCTTGTACTGGAACGACAGGTAGTAGCTCGGGCCGGTGACCGAGGTTTCCTGCCAACGGCTGGAGTTGCCCAGATAGGCCTCTTCCTGCGCGTTGTTGATGTTCATCGCCGCGAAGGCGAAGCTCAGATGTTCGTTGAAGTTGTAGCCCAGGTTCAGGTCGAGCTGGGTGCGCGACTTGACCGTGTGACCCAGCGGACCGGCGAAGAAGCTTTCCACCGAAGTCTGGTCATAGGCGCTGCGGTAGTTGGCCGACAGACGGGCGCTGAAGGTCTGGTTTTCCCAGTACAGCGTGCCGTTGGCGGTGTGCTCCGACAGGTTGGCCAGACGGAAGCCCGAGGTCGACTGGGCCGGGTTGACGTGGGTGTAGTTGGCGATCAGGCCGAAACCATCGATCGGCAGCCAAGCGTCGAGCGACTGTTGCCAGTTCACTTCGTAGCCGTGGATGTCGACAACCTTCGAGTCATTCAGGCTCTCGGTGATCATGTAGTTGTCACCGTTGCTGGCCACGCAGACGCCGCTGGAGTTCTTCGACAGCGAGACGCTCCCGTAGGAGGTCGGGCAGCTCAGCTGGGTGTAGACGCCGTTCTTGACCTTCTTGGAGAAGTAGCCGGCGCTCAGGCCGTTGCCCTGACCGTAGTACCACTCCAGCGTCAGATCGATCTGGTTGGCGGTCATCGGGTCGAGGTTGCCCTGCCCCGTCGAGATCGTGAACACCTTCACGCCGCTCGTGTCCGTGGTGCTGGTCTCGGTTCGCGCCAGCTGGTTGCTGGAGTCGATGATCGGACGCACCAGCACCTTGGCGGCGGCGAAGCGCAGCAGCAGGTTGTCGGTCAGGTCGAGGCTGAAGTTCGCCGACGGCAGGATGTTGTCGTACGACTTCTTGGCCGTGTAGGTGCCGGCCACCAGCTTCACTTCGGTGTTCAGCGGGTTGGCGGCGCCGCCGACATAGCCATCGATCGTCTGGTCGGTGCTTTCGCTGCGAACGCCCACGTTACCGCGGAAGGTCTTCGACAGCACTTCGCCCTTCAGGTTGGCCATGGCGTAGAACGACGTCAGGTCGCGCTCGACGCGATAGCTGCCAGCCGGGTCGAAGGCCTCGTAGATGCTGACGCCCTGAGCCTTGAGCGCGGCGCGATAGGCGTCGAGGTTCGGCGACACCCAGGCGGCCGGCAGGGTCGCCTGGCCGTCCAGGAAGTTGGTGATCGACAGGCCGCTGGCGGCCATGGTCGGCGAGTAGGACGCCGGGATGGTGTTCTGGCCGTCCTTCCGGATCACGTAGCGCTTGAGCACTTCATGGCGGATCTTGGCCCCAGCCTGGATCGACTCCAGCACGCCCCAGTCGAGGTAGCGCTTGGCGTCGAACTGAGCGGCGTCCTCGTACGAGTCGATCGTGCGATAGGCGCCGTTCGGGTAGGTGTTCCGGATCAGGGTCGACGGGTTGTACTGGGCCGTGTCCGTCAGCGCCGTCGACGTCGTGAACACGACGTTCTTCGGGTTGCTGATGTCGACCGTCGCGCTGGGGATGTTGATGCCCAGGATCGCGGCCTCTTCATTGTGCTTGGCGCTGCCGCGCGAGTAGTGGCCGGTCGCCTTGAAGTCCCAGTTCTCGATGCCGGTGTAGTGGACGTTGGCCGTCAGGGCGCCGGTCGACTGCGGACGGTTCTCGAACTGGTGGTTGTTCTCGAGGCGGAAGTTGTTGACCTGCACCTTGGTGGCGGTGCCGTTGGTCACCGTGATCGGCACGACGTTCGAGGCCGAAGGCGTCGTGAACAGGAAGACCTGCTGGTGCAGATCCTGCGTGGTCTTGTCCTTGGCGTAGGTGGCGATCAGGTCGATCTGCAGATCGCTGGTCGGCTTGAACTGCAGGGCGCCGTTGAGCATCGAGCGCTTGGTTTCGCGGTCGATGCGGCGATAGCGCAGACGGGCCGGCGTGTAGACGTTGTTGCTGACGGTCCAGCGGTCCATCCACAGATAATCGCCGCGGTCCTTCAGCTCCTGGTAGCCGCCGCCCAGGAACACGCCGAGCTTGCCGTCCAGGAAGTGGTCGACATAGGTCAGGCCGTACTTGCCGGTCGGGTCGCCGCCGGTCAGGTCCTGCTTCTGCAGCTTGCCAGCCACGATGATCTGGCGGCCCTTCACGTCGAAGGGGTGCACGGTGTCGATGTTGACGGTGCCGGCCAGGCCACCCGCGTCCATCTCGGCCGTCGGCGACTTGTAGACCTGGATGCCCGAGGCCAGTTCCGTCTGGATGACGTCGTATCGGAAACCGTCGGTGAAGTTCGAGCTCTTGAACGCCTGACCGTTGACGGTGGTCAGGGCGTACTGCGGGCCAAGGCCCCGGATGCTGATCGTCGAGCCGCGGCCGTTGATGTTCGAGATCTGAACGCCCGGAATGCGCTGGATGGCTTCGGCGATGTTTTCCGACGGGAACTTGCCGATGTCTTCCGACGAGATGCCGTCCGAGACGCGGACGTCCTTGCGCTTCACTTCCAGGGCGGTGGCCAGGCTCTTGCGGAAGGCGGTGACGATGACTTCGTCGACCGCTTCAGGCTCGGCGGCCGGCGCGGGCGCGGCTTGCGCCATGGCCATGTCGGCGAAGCAGACGCCGCCCAGCAGGGCGAGCGTGAAAGCCTTGCGGCGCGCGGCCGCGTTCTTCGATTTCGGATCGATCATATTTTTGTATCCCCCGTTGACTGCCGGCGCTGATACGGCTGCAAGACCGCGCGCCTTGATGGTTAAGCAGACCATTGAAGTACCTTTTTTGGCCCGCTTGGATAAACACTAAAGCTAGAGCCTCGCGGACTTCAAAGCCTAAGTGCTTTATTTTTATCACTTTTGAACGACGACCACTCGTTGGGCGCCGCCAGGTCTGGGCTAAAAGACACTCATCCGCGCACTTCCTCCTTTTTCTGTTTTTATTCAGATATTTACGCAACCAAAACGTCGAAGAAGAACGCAGTTACGTAATACCATTATAATGCCTCTTTAAAAGGCCATTTGACCGCCGCGTTCAAGCCTCGGCAGCCGTAGGTCGAGAGGCCATTCGGTCACTCCCGCCCCACGCGTGGGGCTAGAGATTCGATCGCATGGCGCCCTCCAGGGCTTGCGCGTCCGGCCCGACGACGAGGTGGACGACGACGCCGTTGATCGTGATGGATCCGCGGGCGCCGGCGTTGGCGAGGGCGGTCTGGTCGATGCGGTCTGGGTTGGCGAGGACGAGACGCAGGCGGCTGGCGTTGGCGGAGACCTCGCGCAGGTTGGC
>CAKZJK010000535.1 GCA_936942565.1 uncultured Caulobacter sp.
TTCCCGCACCCAGAAGGCTTCCTGGCGCGAGATCCAGGTGCCCTGCAGGGTCCGCACCATGGGATGGCCGATCACCGCGGCGGCGCTGAGCACCAGCATGCTCGGGCGCGGTCCCAGTCGCGCCACCTCGGCTTCGATCGGTTGGACGTCGACGCTGCCATTGAACCAGAGGCAGGACTGGACGAAGAGAACGGCACTGGCGAGAGTCGCGGCGACGCGCGGCCAGCGCCCCACGTCGCGGCTGGTGTCGGCGGCCGAAGCCGCCAGGCCGGCCGCAAGCAGCGCCAGCGCGACCATCGGATAGGCATGGTAGCCCCAGCCCTTTTGCTGCGCGACGAACGAGACCAGGAACCCGAGTGACGCCGCCAGCGTCGTGAACGCGGCCGCATCGCGCTCATGGGCCTTGCGCTGGAGGATGAGGACAATGGCTGCTCCGGCCAGCCACAGGCCCATCGGCAGGGTCACCAGGATGGTCGGCACCGGGGCCTTCAAGAGAAGGTAAACGTCGCGGACCAGCGGATAGATGATGGTGAAATATTCAGGGAAGAACAGGTAGATGCAGGCGGCGTTGATCAGCACCAGCGCTGCGGCGATCCAGTTTTCCAGCGCGAACAGCACGCGCCAGTCACGCGCTGTCGCTGCGGCGGCGAGAATGCAGAAGCCGACGCTGAAGGCGAAATAAGGCTTGAAGCTCATCGTGAGGCCAGCGCTGAGCCCGGCGATGAGCACGGCGGCCGGGAGCACCCGCTCGCCCCTGGCGCGCAGAATGTACACTGCGAGGGCCGGCAGCACGGTGATCAAAGCGAGATGTTCCCGCTGGCCGAAATCGTACATGGGTGCGATCAGAAGCAGAGCGGCCGTCCAGGCCGCAAGCCGGCCATCTGTCAGGCGGTTGCGCAGCGCCGACGTCCGCAGCACCAGCCACACCAGCGTCAAGGACAGGGCAGTCAGCGCGAAGATCAGGATCGTCGTCGCCAGCTCCGGCCTGAGATGGATCGCACGCGCCAGCGCGACGGCCAGAAGATAGACCGATCCGGCCATCGGCGGGTTGGTCTCCAGGATGTCGACATAGAGCCGCTGGCCATCGAGCATGCGCTCACTGACCAGGAGCCACCAGCTCACATCGACATTGAGAGGCAGGGTGTATCGCAGCCAGGCCGCCGCAACCACGATGGTGCAGATGACCGGTCCCAGCAACGCGCTTTGGCCGGCTTCGCGCGCGCGCTGCGCAAGACCCCGCTCGGTCTCGGTCATCATGCCTAATTCCGGTCCCAGGAGTGCGGCAGGCTAGGGTGCGGGGGTTAACAACGCATTTCGGTCACATCGGCCGATCAGCCGTGCCGGATTGAGGCACCCGCCGCGGTTGCTTTCGCGGCTTCGCTCCGGCCGTTCGATGCGATGATCGGCGGATCGGAGCGTGCTGACGGTGCTGCCTGTGCCATCGTGAGGCCCTTCGGCGACGGCCATCATTTCGTTGGTCTGAACCCCTGGACCGGTCCTTGCGGGTCAGTCCCCCCCTCCTATATGACGCTGATCGTCGCAATATCGCGAGCATTTGATCTGAGGGGGTTTTGGATGGGGGCGCCGTCAGGGCCCCTCCCAACCTGCCGCAAAAAGAAGGAATATGAGACCATGGGAAAGGTCATCGGGATCGATCTCGGCACCACGAATTCGTGCGTGGCCGTTATGGATGGCAAATCGTCGAAGGTCATCGAGAACGCTGAGGGCATGCGGACGACGCCGTCGATCGTCGCATTCAGTGACGATGGCGAACGGCTGGTCGGCCAGCCGGCCAAGCGCCAGGCGGTGACCAACCCGGAGCGGACCTTCTTCGCGGTCAAGCGTCTCATCGGCCGCCGCTATGACGACCCGATGGTCGAGAAGGACAAGAAGCTCGTCCCCTACAAGATCGTCAAGGGCGGCAATGGCGACGCCTGGGTCGAGGCCGACGGCAAGTCCTATTCGCCCTCGCAGGTCTCCGCCTTCATCCTGCAGAAGATGAAGGAGACCGCGGAAGCCCATCTCGGCCAGAAGGTCGACCAGGCCGTTATCACGGTCCCCGCCTATTTCAACGACGCCCAGCGCCAGGCCACCAAGGACGCCGGCAAGATCGCGGGCCTCGAGGTTCTGCGCATCATCAACGAGCCGACCGCGGCTGCCCTTGCCTACGGCATGGACAAGCGCAAGACCGGCACGATCGCGGTCTATGACCTGGGCGGCGGCACGTTCGACGTTTCCATTCTGGAAATTGGCGACGGCGTGTTCGAGGTGAAGTCGACCAATGGCGACACCTTCCTCGGCGGTGAAGACTTCGACATGCGTCTGGTCAGCTACCTCGCCGACGAATTCCAGAAGGAGCAGGGCATCAACCTGCGCAACGACAAGCTGGCTCTGCAGCGCCTCAAGGAAGCTGCCGAGAAGGCCAAGATCGAGCTGTCGTCGACCACCCAGACCGAGATCAACCTGCCCTTCATCACCGCGGACCAGTCCGGTCCGAAGCATCTGACGATGAAGCTGACCCGCGCCAAGTTCGAGGCGCTGGTGGCCGATCTCGTCGAGAAGACCATCGAGCCGTGCCGCAAGGCGCTGAAGGATGCCGGCCTCACCGCCGGCGAGATCGGCGAAGTGGTGCTGGTCGGCGGCATGACCCGCATGCCGAAGATCCAGGAGATGGTGAAGCAGTTCTTCGGCAAGGAGCCGCACAAGGGCGTCAACCCCGACGAGGTGGTGGCGATCGGTGCTGCGATTCAGGCCGGCGTGCTGCAGGGCGATGTCAAGGACGTCCTGCTGCTCGACGTCACGCCCTTGTCGCTCGGGATCGAAACCTTGGGCGGCGTGATGACCAAGCTGATCGAGCGCAACACCACCATTCCAACCAAGAAGAGCCAAGTGTTCTCGACGGCCGAGGATAACCAGACCGCCGTGACCATACGTGTGTTCCAGGGTGAGCGCGAAATGGCGGCGGATAACAAGCTGTTGGGGCAATTTGATCTGGTTGGAATCCCGCCCGCGCCCCGCGGTGTTCCGCAAATCGAGGTCACCTTCGACATCGACGCCAACGGCATCGTCCAGGTCCACGCCAAGGACAAGGCGACCAACAAGGAGCACTCGATCCGCATCCAGGCCAATGGCGGTCTGTCAGACGCGGACATCGAGCGCATGGTCAAGGAAGCCGAGGCCAACAAGGCCGCGGACGAGAACAAGAAGAAGCTGGTCGAGGCCAAGAACCAGGGCGAGGCCATCGTGCACTCGACCGAGAAGGCCCTGGCCGAGCACGGCGACAAGGTCGGCGCGGCCGAGAAGACCGCGATCGAAACGGGTATCGCCGACCTGAAGTCGGCTCTGGAAGGCGAGGACGTCGAGGCCATTCAGGCCAAGACCCAGGCTCTGATCCAGGCTTCGATGAAGCTGGGCGAGGCCATGTACGCCGCCCAGCAAGGCTCGGCCGAGGGCGGTGAGTCCCCGGCCGCGGACGACGGCGTCGTCGACGCCGAGTTCGAGGAAGTCGACGACAACAAGCCGGCGGCTTAAGCACGCCATGCGCGCGCCGCGGAACATTCGCCAACCGATCGTTCCGCGGCCGCGACCTTCCGTCTCGGGACTCGCGAGCGCCTTGCGCCGGGCCCCGGGTCATCCCACCTCTTCCTTCATCAACGCCACTTTCGTGGGCCTTTTGGGCGCCAGACGCTGACGATGCGCGACTATTACGAAATTCTCGGCGTGACCCGGACTGTCGACGAGGCAGGTCTGAAGTCCGCGTTCCGCAAGCTGGCGATGGAACACCACCCCGACCGCAATGGCGGCTGCGAGAACGCGACCGGGCGGTTCAAGGAAATCAACGAGGCCTACTCGGTCCTTTCCGATCCGCAGAAGCGCGCGGCCTATGACCGCTTTGGCCACGCCGGCGTCAACGGACCGCAGGGCGGTCCGGGCGGGTTCGGCGGCCAGGGCTTCGACGCCAGCGACATCTTCAACGACGTCTTTGGCGACGTGTTCGGCGAGATGTTCGGCGGCGGTCGTCGTCAGTCGAACGGCCCCCAGCGCGGCCAGGACCTGCGCTATGACCTCGAAATCTCCCTCGAGCAGGCCTATGCGGGCGCCGAGGTCGAGATCACCGTTCCCGCCGCCATGACCTGCGAGACCTGCGAGGGTTCGGGCGCCAAGCCGGGCACCAGCCCCACCGTCTGCGGCACCTGCGGCGGCGCCGGCCGGGTCCGCGCCACCCAGGGCTTCTTTGCGGTCGAGCGCGGCTGCCCGCGCTGCGGCGGCTCTGGCCGTCTGGTTCTCGATCCCTGCGCGACCTGCAACGGCCATGGCCAGGTCCGCCGCGAGCGCATTCTGTCGGTCCGCATTCCGGCCGGCGTCGACGACGGCGCCCGGATCCGCCTGGCGGGCGAGGGCGACGCGGGCGCGCGCGGCGGTCCGCGCGGCGATCTCTACATCTTCCTGTCGGTGACTCCGCACGAGCTGTTTGAGCGCGACGGCCTGGACCTCCTCTGCACCGTGCCGGTGCCGATGACCACGGCCGCCCTGGGCGGCGAAATCGACGCCCCCTGCCTGCTCGGCGGTGAAAACTGTGATGGCAATTGCAAGGTCAAGGTCCAGGTGCCCGAGGGCGCGCAGACCGGCAAGACCGTTCGCCTGAAAGGCCGCGGCATGCCCTCCCTGCGCAGCCGCCAGCGCGGCGACCTGGTGGTCGAGCTCTTCGTCGAGACCCCGACCCACCTCTCCGCCCGCCAGAAGGAGCTCCTCGCGGAGCTGGCGGGCCTGTGCGGCGAGAAGCAGAACCCCAAGTCCGCCAACTTCGTCGGCAAGGCCAAGCGCTTCTGGGAAGAGGTCACGGGCAATTAACCTCCGCCCGTCGGCGTTGCCGAATTTTGGGGCTTCCGTCCCCGGAAAACCTTAACGCCGCCCCTTAACGGCGCCCGCGACGCTCTGTAGTTTCCGGGGCGATGAACGCCCACGCCTCTCCCCCAGCCGCCACGCTCGACCCCACCGGCGCGACGCCGGTGATGCAGCAGTTCTTCGAGATGAAGGCGCGCCAGCCCGATGCGCTGATCTTCTTCCGTATGGGCGACTTCTACGAACTGTTCTTCGACGACGCCTACAAGGCCGCCGCGGCCCTGGGCATCAGCCAGACGTTCCGGGGCACGCACAACGGCCAGCCGATCCCGATGGCGGGCGTGCCGCAGCACGCGGCCGAGGCCTACCTCTCCAAGCTGATCCGCATGGGCTTCAAGGTCGCCGTCTGCGAGCAGATGGAAGACCCCGCCGAGGCCAAGAAGCGCGGCTCGAAGTCTGTCGTGCGCCGCGACATCGTCCGCGTCGTAACGCCGGGCACCTTGACCGAGGACGGCCTGTTGGACGCCCGGGGCGCCAATCGCCTGGCCGCCGTCGCCATGCGCGCGGGTCAGGCGGCCGTGGCCTCGGTCGAGCTGTCGACCGGCGAGGTCGAGGTCTTCGCTCTCACGAAGGAAGCCGTCGCGCCGATCCTGGCGGCCCTGGCCCCGTCCGAGACCCTGGTCGCCGACCGGTTGCTGTCGGACGACGCCCTCTCCCAGACCCTGAAAATCTGCGGCGGTCTGGTGCAGCCGATGCCTTCGGCCTTGTCCGAGCCGCAGGCGTCCGAGGCGCGGGTCAAGCGGCTCTACGGCGTCGACACCCTGGATGGCTTCGGCGGTCTGTCGCCGGCCGAGATCGGGGCGCTGGGCCTGATCGCCGCCCACCTGGAGATGACCCAGGCCGGCAAGCTGCCGGCTCTGCGCGCGCCGCGCCGCGCCGCTGACGCGGACGTGATGGCCATCGACCCGGCCACGCGCGGCAGCCTCGAGATCGACCGCACCCAGACCGGCGACCGCAACGGCTCGCTGCTGGCCGCCATCGACCGCACGGTGACCGCCGGCGGCGCGCGGATGCTGGCCTCGCGCTTGGCCCGCCCGCTGCTGGACCCCGCCGCCATCGACCAGCGCCTGGACGCCGTCGAATGGTTCGTCGAGCACCGCCAGCTGCGCCAGCGGCTGCGCGAGGTGCTGAAGGGCGCCGGCGACATGGCGCGGGGGCTGTCGCGTCTGGCGCTCGGTCGCGGCGGCCCGCGCGACCTCGGCTGCATCCGCGACACCCTGAAGGTCGGCGAGCGCCTGGCCGGCATGGCCGGTGGCTCGCCCGATCCGCTGTCGCCGCCGCCGTTCGAGCTGGAGCACGCCTTCAAGGCCCTGACCCCCGCGCTGCACGAGGGCCTGTCGCAGTTCCTGAACACGCTGGAGCAGGGCCTCGGCCCCGACCTGCCGGCCCTGGCCCGCGACGGCGGCTTCGTGGCGGCGGGCGTACGGCCCGAGCTCGACCAGGCCCGCACACTGCGCGACGACAGCCGCAAGGTCATCGTCGCCATGGAGGCCCAGCTGATGGCGGAAAGCGGCGTGCCGCTGAAGATCCGCCACAACGGCGTGCTCGGCTATTTCGTCGAGGCGACGGCTGGCAAGGCCGACCCGCTGTTCCAGCCGCCGCTGAACGCGACCTTCATCCACCGCCAAACCCTGGCCAACCAGGTGCGCTTCACCACGGTGGAGCTGGCCGATCTCGACGCCCGCATCGCCCAGGCCGCCGAGCGGGCGTTGGCGATGGAAGTCGCGGCCTTCGAGGACTGGCGCGAGCAGGCGCGGATGCTGGCCGACGCCATCCAGATCGCCGCCGAGGCCTTGGCGCGGATCGACGTCGCTTCGGCGCTCGCCGAATGGGCCGAGGACGCCGGCGCGGTGCGGCCCATCGTCGACCGCTCCTACGCCTTTGATGCCAAGGGCGCCCGCCACCCGGTGGTCGAGGCCGCCGTCAAGCGCGCCGGCGAGCCCTACACGCCGAACGACTGCTGTCTCGATGCATCGGGCGAGGGCGGGCCGCGCCTGTCGATCGTCACCGGTCCGAACATGGCCGGTAAGTCGACCTTCCTGCGCCAGAACGCCCTGCTGGCGATCCTGGCCCAGTCGGGCTGCTACGTGCCGGCCGCCAGCTTCCGCCTGGGCGTCGTCGATCGCCTCTTCTCGCGCGTCGGCGCGGGCGACGACCTGGCGCGCGGCCGCTCGACCTTCATGATGGAGATGGTCGAGACCGCCGCCATCCTGACCCAGGCCGGGCCGCGCTCGCTCGTCATCCTCGATGAGATCGGCCGGGGCACGGCGACCTATGACGGTCTCGCCATCGCCTGGGCGTGCGCCGAGGCCCTGCACGACGTCAACCGCTGCCGGGCGCTCTTCGCCACCCACTATCACGAGCTGGCGACGCTGGAGGAACGGATGAGCTTCGTCTCCAACCTCAGCTTGCGCGCCAAGGAGTGGAACGGCGACCTCGTCTTCCTGCACGAGGCGGTGTCGGGTCCGGCCGACCGCTCGTACGGTGTCCAGGTCGCCAAGCTGGCCGGCGTGCCCATGCCGGTCGTGGCCCGCGCCCGCGAGGTGCTGGATCGCCTGGAGAGCAAGGACCAGTCGCCGGCCAAGCTGGACGACCTGCCGCTGTTCGCCATGAGCCAAGCCGTGGTCCAGGCGCCCGCCAAGGCGGCGCCGAGCGCGGTCGAGACCACGCTGGAGGACCTCGACGTTGACGGCATGAGCCCGCGCGAGGCCCTGGAGGCGCTCTATCGTCTTAAGGGTCTGCTCAAGACCTAGTTGGTACACCATATCTCAGTCATGCCCCGTCGCCTTCGCCCCACCCGCCTGGAACACGTCGTCGACGGTCACGCCCTGCGGGCGCGCCTCTCGGCCGCCGCCCTCGACTCGATCGGCAACGAGGCCGAGCAGCGCGCCCGCGCCATCGAGATCCTCAAGCAGGCGCTGTTTCGCGGCCGGATGATCGCCAAGGAGCGCCTGGAGAACGGGGCCAGCGGCGTCGAGACCGCCCGCCTGCTCAGCGGCGTCACCGACGAGGTGATCACCGCCCTCTACGACTTCACCACGGTCCACGTCTTCCGGGCCCGCAACCCCACCGAGGGCGAGCGCCTGTGCCTGATGGCCGTGGGCGGCTATGGCCGCGCCACCCTGGCGCCGTTCAGCGACATCGATCTCCTCTTCCTGCGGCCATACAAGCAGACGCCGCATGCCGAGAGCGTGATCGAGTACATGCTCTATGCGCTGTGGGACCTGGGCTTTAAGGTCGGTCACGCCTCGCGGACGATCGAGGAGTGCGTGCGGCTGTCGAAGGAAGACTTCACGATCCGCACCTCGATCCTGGAGGCCCGCCGCCTGACCGGCGACGAGCGCCTGGCCGAGGACCTCAAGCGCCGGTTCCGCGACGAGGTGATGAAGGGCACCGGCGCCCAGTTCGTCGCCGCCAAGCTGAAGGAGCGCGACGACCGTCAGGCCCGCGCCGGCGCCAGCCGCTACATGGTCGAGCCCAACGTCAAGGAAGGGAAGGGCGGTCTGCGCGACCTCCACACCCTGATGTGGATCGCCGAGTACCTGCATCCGGTCGATCGGCCCGAGGACGTCTTCAAGCTGGAGGTGTTCTCGACCCGCGAGACCAAGGCCTTCATCCGCGCCTTCGACTTCCTGCACGCCGTGCGCGCGCACCTGCACTTCACGACGGGCCGGCCGGAAGAGCGCCTGACCTTCGACCTGCAGCCCGAGATCGCCCGCCGCATGGGTTATGGCGACCGCGGCGACGCGCCGGCGGTCGAGCGCTTCATGCGCCGCTACTTCCTGATCGCCAAGGAGGTCGGGGCCCTGACCCGCGCCTTCTCGGCCAAGCTGGAGGCCGAGCATTTCAAGCACGAGCCCAAGGGCATTTCGCGCTTCCTGCAAGGCGGCAAGCCCAAGCGCAAGGCTCTGGAGGTCAAGGGCTTCTTCGAGGACAACGGCCGTCTGAACATCGAGGGGCCGGAGATCTTCGAGACCGATCCGGTCAACCTGATCCGCCTGTTCAAGATCGCCGACGAGCGAGACCTCGATTTGCATCCCGACGCCTTCACGGCGGTGACGCGCGGCCTGCACCTGATCACTTCCAAGGTCCGCCGTAACCCCGAGGCGTGTCGCGCTTTCCTGGACCTCTTGGCGCGCGGCAAGCGCAGCTACCGCACCCTGACCCTGATGAACGACGCCGGCGTGCTGGGCCGCTTCATCCCGGAGTTCGGCCGGGTCGTCGCCCAGATGCAGTTCAACATGTACCATTCGTACACGGTGGACGAGCACACCCTGCGCGCGGTCGGCATCATCGGCGACATCGCCGCCGGACGCCTGGCGGACGACCATCCGCTGGCCGTCTCGATCATGCCCCTGATCGAGGACCGCGAGGCTCTGTTCCTGGCCATGCTGCTGCACGACACCGGCAAGGGCGGCGTCGGCGGCCAGGAGAAGGCCGGGGCGCGGTCGGCCCGCAGCGCCTGCGAGCGGCTTGGCGTCGATCGGCTGAAGGTCGAGCTGGTCGCCTGGCTGGTCGAGAACCACCTGGTGATGAGCGACTTCGCCCAGAAGCGTGACGTCTCCGACCCCGGCACCGTCGCGGCCTTCGCGCGGATCGTCGAGAATCCCGAGCGCCTGCGCCTGCTGCTGGTCATCACCGTCGCCGACATCCGCGCCGTCGGCCCGGGTGTCTGGAACGGCTGGAAGGGTCAGCTGCTGCGCGAGCTCTACAACGCCACCGAGGCGGTGTTCCGCGGCGGACGCGGCAACGTCCAGCGCCACCAGGAGGCGGCGGCGGAGGCCGCGCGGGCGGCTCTGCTCGAAATCGACCCCGACGCCAGGAGCTGGGTGTCGGCGATGGAGAACGCCTATTTCAGCGCCTTTTCTCGCGACGATCTGCTCGAGCACGCCGTCCTGGCGCGTCGGGCGGCCGCTCAGGGCGGCGCCGCGGCCGAGGGCCGAGTGCGCCCGGGCCAGAACGCGGCCGAGATCGTCGTCGCCGCCAAGGACCGCCAGGGCCTGTTCGCGGACCTGGCCCTGACCATCTCGTCGCTAGGCGGAAACGTGGTCGGCGCGCGCGTCTTCACCTCGCGCCAGGGCCAGGCGTTGGACGTCTTCTACGTTCAGGACGTGACGGGCGCGCCGCTCGGCTGCGAAAATCCCCGCGCCCTTCGCCGCCTCGCCGACGCCTTGGAAGCGGCGGGTAAGGGCGAGCCTCTGGTCGTGGAGCCGCGTCGGGGCGCCGAGCAAGCCCGGGCCGCCGCGTTCGCCATCGCGCCCAGCGTGACCGTCGACAACGACGCCTCGGACGACGCCACCGTGGTCGAGGCGTCGGGCCGCGACCGCCCAGGGCTGCTGCACGCCCTGGCCAAGAGCCTGGCCGATAGCGGTCTGTCCATTCAGTCGGCGCATATCGACGGCTATGGCGAGCGGGCGGTCGACGCCTTCTACGTCCAGACGGCGCAGGGCGGGAAAATCACCGAGACTCGCCGGATCAACGCGCTAAAGGCCGATCTGCTGGACGCGCTGGAGCAGAACGAGGCCGGCGCGCCCGCCGCCCGGCCGGGCCTGCGGCGCGCCCGGGCCAGCGTGGCCCGCTAGCTTACTTGCCGGCCGTCTCGATGGCCGCGTCGATCTCGGCCAGCGAATGATAGCCCGGCTCCATCTTGCGGCCGTTGATCTCGAATGTCGGCGTGGCGGTGACGTCGTTCTGGCTGGCGTTGCGTTCGACGCGCTCGTTCAGCGCCTTGATCTGGGCCTCGTCGGTCACGCACTGGGTGAACTGGTCCTCGCTCATGCCCGACGACTTGGCGATCTCGAGCAGGGTCTCGCGGGGGGTGTCGAAGACGCCAGGCTGGCTGGCGAACACGGCGTCGATGACCGGGAAGTACTTGTCCTTGCCGGCGCAGCGCGCCAGCAGGAAGCCCGCCGAGGCCACCGTCACTTCCGAGCCGCCGCCGACCAGCATCTCGCGGAAGACGTAATGCACCTTGCCGGTGTCGATATATTTGGCCTTGAAGGCCGGATAGACCTCCTTCTGCCAGGCCGCGCAGACCGGGCAGCCGACCGAGGCGTACTCGACGACCGTGATCTTGGCGTCCTTGTCGCCCAGGCTCATGTCGTCGGCCATCGCGCCTGGAGCTGGCGTCTTGTTGCAGGCGGACAAGGCCAGGCTGGCGAGCATGGCGGCGGCGAGAGCAAGGCGACGCATCGAGTTTCGAACCTTTGGTTTAGAGGCGCGCCATCAAAGGGAGGAACGCCGCTGGGGTCAATCGTGGACCACGAGCGCCCGCCCTTGACGCCTCCGCCCCGAACGCCCAGAAGCCGCACGTGACCGACACCGCCGCGCCCGCCTCGTCCGAACAGCCTCAAGCCCCCAAGAAGGGCGGCCTGCTGAAGTCCTCGGCGATCTATTCCGGCCTGACCCTGGTCAGCCGCTTCATGGGCTTCGCGCGGGATCTGGCGGTCTCGTACCGCATGGGCGCCAGCGCCACGCCGGCCGCCGACGCCTACAACGCGGCCCTGGCGTTTCCGAACCTGTTCCGCCGCTTCTTCGCCGAGGGCGCCTTCGCCGCGGCCTTCGTGCCGGCCTACGCCAAGTCGCTGCAGCGCGACGGCGAGGAGAAGGCCGACATCCTGGCGGCGGACGCCATGGCGACCCTGGCGGCCTCGACCATCCTGATCACCGTCGTCTGCCAGCTGGCCATGCCATGGCTGATGATGCTGATCAGCCCGGGCTTCGGCTGGGGCACCGAGAAGTACAAGCTGGCGGTGCTGCTGACCCAGATCACCATGCCCTACCTGCCTTGCATGGCCATCGTCGCGCATCTGTCGGGCGTGTTGAACGCCCGCGACCGCTTCATCCTGTCGGCCGGCGCGCCGATCCTGCTGAACATCTTCACCCTGGCCTTCATCCTGCCCCAGACGACGGCGGTGGACGCGGCCAAGTGGGGCTCGATCGGCGTGGTCGTGGCGGGCGTCGCGCAAGCGGCCCTGCTGACCTGGGGCGTCAACAAGTCTGGCGCCAAGGTCCACTGGCGGCTGCCGCGCTTGACGCCGGAAGTGCGCGAACTGATCGGCAAGGCCATTCCCGGCGCCCTGGCCGCCAGCGCCACCCAGGTCAACATCTTCATCTCGGGCAACCTGGCCAGCCACGTTCCTGGCGGCCGCACCTGGCTGGCCACGGCCGACCGCCTCTACCAGCTGCCGCTCGGCCTGGTGGGCGTGGCTATCGGTGTCGCCCTGCTGCCGCGCCTCTCGCGGGCGGTGAACTCCGGCGACCGCGAGGACGCCCAGAGCGCGATGGATCAGGGCATCGCGCTGGCCATGGCCCTGACCCTGCCGGCCGCCGCCGCCCTCATCGCCATGCCGGGCTTCCTGTCCGATGGCCTCTATACGCGTGGTGAATTCACCGCCTTCGACGCCAGCCAGACGGCGGCGGCCCTGTTCTTCTATGGCCTGGGCACGCCCGCCTTCGTGCTGCAGCAGCTCTATTCGCGGGCCTTCTTCGCGCGCGGCGACACCAAGAGCCCGATGCGTTTCGCCCTGGTCTCGGTAGCGGTGAACATCATCTTCGGCGTCGTCCTCTTCAAGATGATCGGTGTGAAGGGCATCGCCGCCGCCACGGCGCTGGCCTCATGGCTGAACGTGGCCCAGATGGCCATCGTGCTGGGTCGGAATGGCGAGTACGGCCCGTCGGCCCAGACCTGGTCGCGCCTCTCGCGGATCCTGCTGGCCAGCCTTGGCATGGGCGCGCTGATGGCGGCGGCCTCGCACTATCGCGACGTGATCGAGGCGCCGCTGCGCGCCATGGGTCTGACCGGCCACGCGATCGGCGCCAAGGAGTTCGCCCTGGCGCTGACCTGTCTCGCCGGCGTCGCGGTCTATCCGCCGCTGCTGTTCCTGTTCGGCGGGGTCAAGCCGGGCGAGCTGAAGGCGGTCCTGCGCCGGGGCAAGGCTTGATCCATGCGGCCCGGAGCGCTAACCAGCGGCCATGGCCTTGATCGGTTCTTTCGCGCCGCGATGGCGCGGCTCCCACTGACCCTGATCCTCGCGGTTTCCCGCGATGCGCGCCCCCGCGCGCCCGCCATCTTTCTCGCATTCGACAGCAAGGCTTAGAGCCATGACCGACCAAGCTCCCGTCACCTATGCGGGTCCGCCCCGCGTGCTTTCGGGCGTCCAGCCCTCGGGCGCCCTGCACCTGGGCAACTATCTCGGCGCGCTGGTGAAGTTCACCCGCCTGCAGCACGAGATCGACACCTTCATCTTCGTGGCCGACCTGCACGCCATCACCGTCTGGCAGGACCCGGCGGCGCTGGCCCAGCAGACCCGCGAGATCGCGGCGGCTTACATCGCCTCGGGCCTGGACCCGGACAAGGCGACGATCTTCCCGCAGTCGGCCGTGCGCGAGCACGCCGAGCTCTCCTGGATCTTCAACTGCGTCGCGCGTCTCGGCTGGCTGGACCGCATGACCCAGTTCAAGGAGAAGAGCGGCAAGCACAAGGAGCGCAGCTCGGTGGGCCTCTACACCTATCCGGTGCTGCAGGCGGCCGACATCCTCGTCTACAAGGCCACCCACGTGCCGGTCGGCGAGGACCAGAAGCAGCACCTGGAGCTGACCCGCGACATCGCCCAGAAGTTCAACCACGACTTCAACGCGCCGGGCTTCTTCCCGCTGCCCGATCCGCTGATCCAGGGGCCGGGCGCTCGCGTGATGAGCCTGCGCGACGGTTCGGCCAAGATGAGCAAGTCCGACCCGTCGGACTATTCGCGCATCAACCTGACCGACGACGCCGACACGATCGCCGCCAAGATCAAGAAGGCTCGCACCGACCCGGAACCGCTCCCGGAAACGATCGAGGACCTGGCCGCCCGCGCCGAGGCCGACAACCTCGTCGGCATCTTCGCCGCCCTGGCCGGCAAGACCAAGGCCGAGGTGCTGGCCGAGTACGCCGGCAAGGGCTTCGGGACCTTCAAGCCGGCCCTGGCCGAGCTGGCGGTCGAGAAGCTGGCCCCGGTCGGCGAGAAGATGCGCGGCCTGCTTGGCGATCCGGCGGTGCTGGATGCGATCCTGGCCAAGGGCGCGGAAAAGGCTCGCGAAGCCGCCGCCCCGACCCTGGCCGAGGTCAAGAAGCTGGTCGGCTTCTGGGGGGCTTGAGCCAACCGGCTCTAAGCTAAAACCGTGTCATCCCGGAAGCCTCGCGGAGGCTATCCGGGACCCAGGGGCCAGCGCACAGGGGCCGCCCCTGGGTCCCGGCTCGGCGCGCTTCGCGCTTGGCCGGGATGACAGCTTTAATTGCGCTCCGGAATCCGCACCATCATCCGTTCATAGCCCTTCACGAAGGTCGAGTAGACCCGCCTGGGCTCTTCTAGCACCTCGATCCGGGGGAAACGCTGGAGGATCTCCTCCCAGACGATGCGCAGCTGCATCTCGGCGAGACGATTGCCGACGCAGCGGTGAATGCCGAAGCCGAACGACAGGTGGCGGCGGGCGTTGGGGCGGTCGACGATGAACTTGTCGGCGTCCTCGATCACCGTGTCGTCGCGGTTGCCCGAGACGTACCACATGACGACCTTGTCGCCCTTCTTGATGGTCTGGCCCGAGAGCTCGTAGTCCTCCAGCGCCGTGCGGCGCATATGGGCCAGGGGCGTTTGCCAGCGGATGATCTCCGAGACCATGTTCGGGATCAGGCTGGGATCGGCGCGCAGCTTGGCCTCTTCCTGGGGATTCTTGCTCAGGGCGTATAGGCCGCCGGTCAGCGAGTTGCGGGTCGTGTCGTTGCCGCCGACGATCAGCAGAATGACATTGCCCAGGTACTCCATCGGCGGCATGTCGCGGGTGGCTTCGCCGTGGGCCAGCATCGAGATCAGGTCGCTGCCGGGCTCGGTCTGGTTGACCCGCTCGTTCCACAGATTGGTGAAGTAGCCGAGGCACTCCAGCAGCTCGGCGCGTCGGGCCTCCTCGCTTTCGACGATGCCGCTCTCGGGCGAGGCGGTGGCGACGTCGGACCAGCGGGTCAGCTTGCGGCGCTCTTCCCAGGGGAAGTCGAACAGGGTGGCCAGCATCTGGGTGGTCAGCTCGATCGAGACCTTGTCGACCCAGTCGAAGGGCTCGTTGATCGGCAACGCGTCGAGGATGTGTTGCACCCGCTCGCGGATGATCCCCTCCAGGCGGGAGAGGTTCTGCGGCGAGACGATCGGGCTGACGGTCTTGCGCTGGATGTCGTGCTTGGGCGGGTCCATGGCGATGAACATCGGCAGGACGAAGTCCTCGTCGAAGTTCCGGATGGTGATGCCGCCCAGATGGGCGTCGGACGAGAACACCTGGTGGGTCGTGTCCACCGTCATGATGTCGTTGTAGCGGGTGATCGACCAGTACGGGCCGGTCTCTTCGTCGCCCTTGGAATAATGGACCGGCGCTTCTTTCCGCAGCCGCTCGAAATAGGGCCACATGGCGTCGGCCTGGAACAGGGCCGGACTGGCCACATGGATGTCTTCCAGCGGCGTCGCATAGGCCTGCGCGCGCGCGGCTTCCTTCAGGTCCACCGAACCGTCACTCATCGGATCCTCCCGCGGATCATTGTTCTGCGGGTATGACGCCAGAAAATGACGCTGGTGTCACTTTCTTTGTTCGGGGAGGGCCGGTCTTGCGTCGGAAGGCCGCGAGGTCCATTTCAGGCCCATGTTCATCCAGACCGAAACCACGCCCAATCCCGAGGTGCTGAAGTTCCTGCCCGGCCGCGAGGTCCTGGGGGAGGGCGCGCGCGAGTTCCGCACGGCCGAGGAGGGCGAGGTCTCGCCCCTGGCCAAGGCGCTGTTCGCGCTGGGCGACGTCACACGGGTGTTCTTCGGTCCGGACTTCCTGACCGTGACCAAGGGCGAGGGCGCTCAGTGGCCGCACCTGAAGGCTCCGATCCTGGCGGCGATCATGGACCACTTCACCAGCGGCCGCCCGCTGCTGCTGGACGCCGAACAGGCCGGTGGTCACGATGACGGCGACTACGACGAGGAAACCTCCCAGATCGTCGCCGAGATCAAGGAGCTGCTCGACACCCGCATCCGTCCGGCCGTGGCCCAGGACGGCGGCGACATCGTCTTCTCGCGCTTCGAGCCCCAGACCGGCGTCGTCTGGCTGCACATGCGCGGCGCCTGCTCGGGCTGCCCGTCCTCGTCGGCCACGCTCAAGTCCGGCGTCGAGAACATGCTCAAGCACTATGTGCCCGAAGTGACCCGCGTCGAGCAGACCCTGGGCTGACCCGCGGCTTGCGCGAGGCCCGGGAAGATTATATTGTAACCATAGTAGTTGCAAATAGTCTTCTTGAGGATCGCTGATGTCCAAGCTCGACAAGCCCGCGCTCGCCCAACTGTTCACCGAGGCGCGCACGCGCAACGGCTGGAAGACCGACCCGCTTCCCGAGAGCCTGCTGCGCGAGCTGTATGACCTGGTGAAGTTCGGTCCGACCGCCGCCAATTCGACCCCGGCCCGCTTCCTGTTTGTCACGAGCCCGGAGGCCAAGGCCAAGCTGGCGGCACTCTCGTCGGGCTCGAACGGCGCGAAGATCCTGCGGGCGCCGGTGACGGTCATCGTCGGCTATGACCTCGACTTCCCGGAGACGCTTCCCAAGCTGTTCCCGCATGCGCCGGGCGCCAAGGACTGGTTCCCCGATCCCGTGGCCAAGGAGTGGGGAGCGCTGCGCAACAGCTCGCTGCAGGGCGGCTACTTCATCCTGGCCGCGCGGGCCCTGGGCCTGGATGTCGGGCCGATGTCGGGCTTCGACAACGCGGGTGTGGACGCGGCCTTCTTCGCCGGCACGAACATCAAGTCCAACTTCATCGCGTCGATCGGCTACGGCACGGACGAGGGCCTGTTCCCCCGCAATCCGCGCCTCGGCTTCGACGAGGCCGCGAAAATTCTCTAAGCGTTCGGCCGCTCCCGCCGTCGAAACGCCGATAGGCGACGTGACGGCGGGGGCGCTCGCGCGTTAGAAGGACGCATGACCCCGCGCCACCTTCTTCTCGTTCTTCCCCTCGTTCTGCTGGCCGCCTGCGGACCGGCCAAAAAGGATGAGGCCGCCTCGGCGGCAAAGCCCGCCGCCAAGGCCCCCGTGGCGTTCGCCGTCGCGCCCTATGCCGGCGGTCCGCTGACGGTCGGCAAGGATGGCGTCGGCCCGATCAGCGGCGCGACGGCCTTCGACCTTCCGACACTGAAGGCGCTATTCCCCAAGGCCAAGGTCGAGCAGGCTTTCCTGCATTTCGGCGAGGGCCCGCCCCAGCCGATCATCAATGTCGAGCAGGACAACGTCCCGCTGCTGGAGATCGGCAAGACCGACGAGGGCGCGCTCGCCTATGTGGCGGCGTCCGGCGGCGACATCCGCGGTCCCAAGGGCGAGCAATTGCTGGCCAAGTGGGCCGACCTGGGGTTCACGGTCGATCAGTGCCGCGCCGGTCAGGGCCGCGAGATCAACCAGGTGATCTGCGTTCGTCCCGAAGCGACGACGGTGTCCTACGTGTTCGGCGTTCCGGCCTGGACCCAGGGTGGCGTGCCGCCCGAGGCGGTGTTGAAGGCCAAGGGCCAGCTCAACGCCCTGATCTGGCGACCGGCCGAGGGCGCGGCGGTCGGCGCGGCCTGATCCCATGATCCTTTCGATCGACACCTGTCTTGGCGCCAGTTCGGTCGCCATCCTCGATGATGAGCGCGTGCTGGCGGCGCGCGGCGAGCCCATGACGCGCGGTCACCAGGAGCGGATCGGCGTCATCGCCCGCGAAGCCGCCGCCGAGGCGGGCGTGGATTTCGCCAATCTTGACCGGATTGGCGTCACCGTTGGTCCCGGCTCGTTCACCGGGCTGCGCGTGGGCCTGGCCTTCGCCAAGGGCCTGGCGACGGCGCTGTCGATCCCGTGCGTCGGAGTCACCACGCTGGAAGCGATGGCCTATGGCGTCGAGGGCTTCGCCGCCGCCGTGCTCGATGCGCGCATGGGCCAAGTCTATGTTCAGATCTTCGCGGACGGCGTGGCGCTGATGGCGCCAGACGCCCTGACCGTGGGCGAAGCCGCCGCGCGCCTGGCCGAGCTCTACTCCGGTGGTCCGGCGACGCTGATCGGCTCGGGCGCGCCGCTGCTGGCCGAGGCGCTGAGCGGCGCCCGGGTGCTGACGCCGGTCGCGCCGGATCCCGTCGCGATCGCCAGGCTGGCGGCGGCGCGGCCGACGCCCGGCCATTCGCCCCGGCCGCTCTATCTGCGCGCGCCCTACGCCACCCTGCCGGCGGCCTGATCGCCATGAACCTGCGTCCTGTCGGGGCCGAGGCCTCGTTCGATCTCGCCGACCTACACGACAAGGCCTTCGACCGGCCTTGGACGGCGCTGGAGTTCGAGGACCTGCTGAAATCGCCCGGCGCCTTCGCGGTCCTGGGCGAGGCCGGGGAGCCGGCCGAGGCCAAGGGCTTCATCCTGTGCCGTTCGATC